>JBJMGL010000203.1:0-15101 GCA_045807985.1 Bryobacteraceae bacterium | reverse complement strand
CCAATTCGCTTTCTATTAACTACGGGAAAACGCCGTATAGTCTCCGGCTTTTACCATCGGTCGTGTCAAGTGTAGTCGACGGATGGCGAATTGGTATGACGAACTACTAGTTCCGGCCGGCACTCGCCTGGTTTGGACCGGCTACTTATGGATCTTCAGCCTATTCGAAAGAAGTGGAAGAAATGGTGGAAATGAGCGCCCAACTTAACGACGAGCAGAAGATGATGGCTGAATACTTCGCGGATGGTCCCAATTCGGAGCTGCCGCCCGGCCACTGGGATTTATTTGCGCAGTTTGTTTCCGCCAGAGATCAGCACGGAGTGAACGAAGACGCTAAGCTCTTTTTGCTCTTACAAACGCCATTTTCGACGCAGGGATCGCGGCGTGGGACACCAAGCATGTGTTCGATTCCGTTCGTCCCGCCACGGCGGTTCCATACGTCTTTCGAGGTCAGCAGATCTGCGCTTGGGACGGGCCTGGAAAGGGCACGCTGAACATGGATGGCGGGTCCTGGACTCCCTACCAAGTCAGCACATTCCCCACGCCTCCCTTCCCGGAGTTTATCTCCGGACACAGCGCGTTTAGCGCGGCGGGAGCCGAAATCCTGAGGCGTTTTACGCAGAGCGATGCATTCGGCGCTTCCGTGACTCTTCCCGCAGGCTCATCAAAAATAGAACCGAACCTGACACCCGCCCATCCAGTGACCTTGTCTTGAAAAACATTTACCGAGGCAGCCGATCAAGCCGGGATCTCGCGACGGTATGGTGGAATTCACTTCAAGGCGGGAGATCTGGCAGGGCATTGGGCAGAATCGTTGGATATCAAGCCTGGATCAAAGCCGAAAGCCTGTGGGACGGGCGTGAGTGAGGAGCCTGTTGCCCAGGCTCCTCACTCGTTGGTATAGCAGGATAACTACTGCATTCGTATCGATAGCTGCTCATTCAAAGCCAAGTAACTATCCACCCAGGTTTGAGCGTGGGCATCACCGCGTTGCGCCTTTTTGCGAATTCGCTGGAATACTCCTGTCTGGGTTGCATAGACATGATTCTGAGCAGACCACAGGTTCACATTAAAGGGCATCTGCTTCACTATTTTTAAAGCATTTTGCAGGGCGTGCAGTTTATTCAGATTGGAAGGATCACCGGCAAAGCGGGCAGCAAGCCCTTCTACGTTACGGCGGAGCAGAAATTCCAGCGTTGTTTTATCTAAAGCAATATTGCTGGCTTGCGCTTCTCGAAGCAAACTGCGGATGCGCTCGCTGTCAAGCTCATCACTTGAGCAGGCGCGGCGCAGCAAGCTGTTAATGGCATATTCGATAGCAGCGGCGAATTCACGCGGCATCGGCGTGCCAAGACTGGTGATAAAGCGCATCAGCGCGGCGTGATGCTCGTACAACTGCAGGTAGGCAGCTTCCGCTTCTGTCACAGTGGAAGAAAGAATACTGCGCAGAATACGGCGTTGTTCGTCACGGAACAAAGAACGAAGCGAGTACGTGCGCTCTCCAAAGCGCCGGTCCAACAATCGAACCACCTCTGGAATGTCTACTCGCGCAAATGAATCGCTGATCGATTCAAGCAGGTCGCGGTAGCCAGATCCGCCATCAGCTTTCTGAACGCCACCAGCCACATTGTGATCGCCGAAATGGACCACCCAGAAGGTGAGCGTTTCACACTCTTGCGTGACCTTTGACGTGAAGCGCGCCTGCCCCAGAGCCATACGCAGCTTGCCGGCATCCCTGGCGTGATAATCGACGCGCTTGACCGTATATGAAAAAATGTCGGTCCGGTCTCCGTAGGGAGCAAAAAGCGAGCTAATGGAGTAGTGAGCTCCCACCTTTTCGAGATCGACCATCGCTGGTTTTACATACTTGCGATAGATATTACCGCCGTCTTTGTACTCCGGCACATTGCTTTTAGCAAGCGCGAGTTTTTCAATAAACTGCTCCTCAATCGATTCGCCAAAAATCTGCTCCGCCAATTGCACCACGCGCCCAGCGTACTGAATGACCTGCACCGTTTCAATGCCGGAGAGCTCGTCAAAAAACCATCCGCAGCTGGTGTACATCAGCATGGCATGACGTTGTAGCTCCATGAGCTTCCAAACAGTGACTTCTTCCTGCGGCTCAAGCTTGTGGGAAAAACAGGTTTCACCAAACTTCTGCCGGACTTCAGGCGAACGGTCCAGGACAACCCGTATATAACTGTCACGCGCTTCCCAAGGATTCTGTAGAAGGGTGGAGCCAAGAGCCTCAAAGCGAGGGTTGACATAATCGCGAAGCCAATCCAGAGCCTGACGTAGCGGCTTACGCCATTCCTGGTTCCAGCCCAGGCGGCCGGCGTTGCAGCCGCAATTACTGCGCCAGCGTTCCACACCATGCACGCAGCTCCAGGCCGTATTCTCATAGATCTGCGCTTCGTGGGTGGGCGGATGCTTCTCTAGAAACTCCCCGTAATTCGTAATCTTTGCCAGCTTCTTCGCTTCGATATGTTGCAGCGCATAGGCGAGCGCCATCTCACCGTATTTATGGTGATGCCCATAGGTTTCTCCGTCCGTAGCGATGTGGGCCAACTGCGGCCAAGAGCGGGAATCGGAAAATGCGCCCATTAAGCGCGAGGCGAACTTTTCACCATTATCCAGCAGTTTCTCGAAGGCAACAGCCTGTGAGATAGGACCATCATAGAAGAAAAGATTGATGGTGCGCCCGCTCGGCGTACGGAAAAGATAAGCGCGCGTGGGATCAATCTTTGAACCTGTGACATCCGTCCAGTCTCCGCCGCCAAGCGGACGCACAGCCTTGGCCTGGTGCGGAGCAAGCACGGCAAAAACAAGTCCGGCTTCGGCCATGAAATCCAGGGTTTGGGAATCAACAGCCGTTTCAGGAAGCCACATCCCTTCCGGCGAGCGCCCGAAACGGTGGACAAAGTCCTCAAAGCCCCAGCGCACTTGCGTTTTCTTGTCACGCGCATTGGCAAGAGGCATGATCATGTGATTGTATGCCTGAGCCATGGCCGAGCCGTGGCCGGAGAACAGTTTTTGGCTTTGACGGTCGGCTTCTATAATGCCGCGATAGGTTTGGGGTGAATGCTCCGCTGCCCAGGAAAGCAGGGTAGGGCCAAAATTGAAGTTGATTTTCGAATAATTGTTGATAATGCACGTGATACGCTGCGACTCATCCAGAATGCGTGCCGCCAGATTCGGGGCATAGCACTCGGCGTCAACACGTTCATTCCAATCGTGGTAAGGATAAGCGGAATCTTGCAGCTCAATCTGTTCAAGCCAGGCGTTTTCGCGTGGCGGTTGATAGAAGTGACAGTGAATGCAGAGATATTTCATGAGGCCAAATCTATTGTGCTAACTAATCGTCGTTTTGTTGCAAAAACTTTAGATGCCTTCAGTCTCAAGTTTGGGGGCTTAGCTCCCTGCGGCCATCGTTGAGAGGTAATGTAATGGTGAAAATCGCACCCTTCCCCCGCTCACCATTAGCCGCCACAACCCGGCCCGAATACTTATCGACAATAGAAGCAACGATATGCAGGCCAAGACCTGTACGGCCACCTTTGGTTTTCTTGGTTGAGACATTCGGACGAAACAGGCGAAGCAGGATTTCAGGGGGAATGCCTGGTCCGTTATCGGATACCGTGATAGTAAGAACACCGTTAGTTTGTTGAGCGCCAATATCGATCCGGCCGGGCTTTTGCATGATTTGCACTGTATTAAGGAAGAGATTGGCAAAAACGCGCTCCCAATCCTTGGCGGAACCGGGCAGACGTATGTTTTCATCGATTTCACGAACAAACCGGATGCGAGGCTTTCGTGCCACGGTGCAGTAATCCGTGGTGGACTGAATGGCGTCTGCAATGATACCGGCAAGTCCCGGCGTTCGGTCGGGCAAGGCCCCCAGGAGACGTTGTCCTCGCCCTACACTGCGGCAAAGGGTAGCAGCCAGCGGCTTCCAGTGCTTGTCACTGCTAAGTAGTTCCGCAATTTCAGTAATGGTCTCAAAAACATTATTAAGATCGTGGATAAGCGCTTCGTGCGTGAGATCTCCATCCATCGAATCGTCCATGGTCCGTATGTATTCTACTGAGAAATCCGGCGAAGAGTTCCGTAAAACTCCGGGAAAGAGACGGAAGCGGCTTCGGCCTCTTCCACCGAAGATTCACCATCCGCTGCTAAAGCAGCGACCGAGAATGCCATGGCAATGCGGTGGTCTCCATGAGAATGAAGCGCGGCGGCGTGAAAACGCTGGCGTCCTGGTATTTCGATGCTGTCGGGAGTGGTATTCACTGTAACGCCCATGCGACGGAGATTTTCGGCAATGGTGGCAATCCGGTCTGTTTCCTTGACGCGCAATTCAGCAGCATCACGGACGATCAGCCCATCCTGGCTGATCGCGCCAAGCACGGCCAGAATAGGAATTTCATCGATAACAGCGGCTGTCGTTGCGCCTTCGATGATACCTCCTTTTACACGCGAGGTTTTCACCTGCAGAGTGCCGATCAGTTCACCGTTTACTTCCTCGACATGCAAGGGCTTAATGGCCGCGCCCATACCACGTAGAACGTCAAGAAGCGCGGCGCGGGTCGGGTTCAGGCCCACATTCGTAATGGTCAAATCCGCTTCTTTCACGACGCAAGCGGCAACCAGAAAAAAAGCGGCGGATGAAAGGTCGCCGGGCACTACGAGCGGTTTCGCGGTCAATTGCGCTCCGCCTCTAATACGGACAGCACGAGGCTGTATTGCCACTTCGGCGCCAAGTTCCCGAAGCGCGATTTCGGTGTGATCGCGGGTGGTCAAGGGTTCGCGGACTACGGTCTCGCCCTCGGCATAAAGTCCCGCCAGCAGGACACAGCTTTTTACCTGCGCGCTGGCGACCGGAGGGCTGTAATCAATGGCGCGCAGCGGGCCGCCATGAATGATGAGCGGTGGAAACTGTTCATGGACAGCTTCGATACGGGCACCCATTTGAGTAAGAGGAGCGATGATGCGGCGCATCGGCCGCTTCACTAAAGATGCATCGCCGGTCATCTCCGTGCGGAATGGCTGTGCCGCCAGAATGCCCGATAACATGCGGATTGTGGAGCCGGAGTTGCCGGCGTCGAGAGCCTGCCTTGCCTCCTGCAGACCGCGTGTGCCCACGCCATAAATGTTCAGTACGCGACGTCCTTCTTCTTCCCTAAACTCGTGACGGACGCCCAGCGCCTCCATGCAGGAGAGAGTCGATTGGCAGTCAGCTCCCGTCGAGTAGTTGTAGACCGGCGTATCGCCAGCGGCAATACCGGCCAGCATGGCATAGCGGTGAGAGATGGATTTGTCGCCCGGAACGCTGATCACGCCATGGATGCCGCGCGCGGGTGAAATATGCTCAATCATCGGACTCCGTAATTGTAGCGTCGGAGAGGAAATTGAATTTGACCTGTTGAAAACCACCGAAGAGATCGTCTATGCGGTATGGCTTCAGTAAAAGTGTACGGCGCGGACTGGTGTTTGATGACAAAAAGAGCACTGGCGCATTTGGATCAGTTAGGTGTTCAGTACGAGTACATCGATATTGATGATGATCGGGAAGCAGCCGGTTGGGTTGCAGCGCAGAATGACGGCAAAGAAAAGAAACCGACCATTGATATTGACGGACAGGTTCTATCGGAGCCGTCCCCTCGGGCGCTCCATGAAGCATTGCAAGCAAAGGGCTTGTTGACCCGTTAGGGTTTAGCTCCGGAACGGGAGCTTATCGTTTTCGAAGCGCTGGTCCCCACTGGACCCAAGACGGTTAACTCTAAACTTAAAAACAGCCCTTTTGCAATAATCAAGTCTCATCCAGGGGAGAAAGCAGATATCTTGATGGTATGACCGCTACAGTACATATGAGCGAGGATGAAGTGATTGGCAACTTCTCTGCTGTGCTTAAAAAAGTGCAGGATGGTATGGAAGTTGTCATTGAAAAGCAAGAACAGCCTGTAGCTGTTATGCGCGCTCCCACCGTTGAAGGTCGCCTGCTTTCTGAGTGTATCGCCATTGCTGAAGCACGCATGTCGAATGCAACGCTGGACGACGGTTTTATGGAAGGTGTGGAAGAAGGATTCGCCTCCGCAGTAAGACATGGAATCCTCCATTTTGGGACTAATTGTTGATTCAAGCATAGCGATTGAGGCAGAACGTCAACATTTCAGGGTAGCTGAACTCCTGAAGCGTATCGTTCAAGAATTTGGTGATACGCATATTGCTCTTTCAGCTTTCACCGTTGCCGAATTAGCTCATGAATTTTATCGCGCTGATAATGCTGAGAGACGCGAGCGCCGCCGAGAGTTCCTGGATGATCTGATTGCGTCCGTTCCGGTGTACTCGTTTACACAAAGCATGGTGGAACCATTTGGCAAAATCAGCGCGGGGTCAGCCGCTAAGGGCGTCGTCATTCCCATTGACGATTTGCTTATTGCTGCCTGCGCTCTCGAAAGAGGCTACGCAATGCTAACGCGGAACACTCGGCATTTCGAAAGAGTTCCAGATCTCCGTTTGGTTCGCTTCTAAACGTGCGAGCGAGATGTCTAACGATGCCCTCCTGTTAGCATAAAACCGTGGTGAAACTAGTCAACGCAATTAAATTTGTTCGTTCCGTAAAGCCCCACCACGCCCGCACATTCGCCCAAACCGTTGTTCCCGAAGTGGTGCGGCCAGCGCGGGTCATCTGGAATCAGGTAATCGGCGCTATCTTTCTCTTATTCGCATTCTCTTTCTTTAGTTACGCAGGCATGCACCGGGAAAATCCTGCCGGAGTCGTGTTCGGTATTCTGCTCGGTTGTGTGATGACCTTTTTCGGAGTGACTTCCTTTTTGAAAGCAAGGCGAATCGCCTCGCGCAGGTAGCCCTTGCCCACGTCTGAGCAGCCGGGCCAATTCCCATTCACGCGCGGAATCTACCCCGACATGTACCGCCGTCGACTGTGGACCATGCGCCAGTATGCCGGCTTCGGCACGGCGGAAGAGAGCAACACGCGCTACAAATACCTGCTTTCCCAGGGCATCACCGGCTTGTCAGTCGCCTTTGATCTGCCCACGCAAATGGGCATGGATTCCGACCACCCCTTAGCAGCGGGCGAAGTCGGAAAAGTAGGCGTCGCCATTGACTCTCTCGCCGACATGCGCATTCTTTTTCATGGCATCAATCTCCAGGATGTCAGCACCTCGATGACAATCAATTCGACCGCCGCCATCTTGCTCTGCCTTTATGTGCTGGTCGCCGAAGAAAGCGGCGCTGACCGCAAAAAACTTTCCGGCACAGTGCAGAATGACATTTTAAAGGAGTACATCGCTCGCGGCACCTACATCTATCCGCCACGCCCCGCCATGCGCATCATTACCGACCTTTTTGCCTGGGCTGGTGAGGAATTGCCCGAGTGGAACACCATCTCCATCAGCGGCTATCATATCCGCGAAGCCGGTTCTACCGCCATCCAGGAGGTCGCCTTCACGCTGGCGAATGCCATCGCCTACATCGAAGCCGCCGTCGCAGCCGGACTCGCTGTTGATTCCTTCGCGCCGCGTCTCAGCTTCTTCTTCAACGCACATAACAACTTCTTGGAAGAGATTGCTAAGTTCCGTGCCGCCCGCCGTCTTTATGCGCACATTATGCGTGAGCGATTCGGAGCTCAATCCGACCGTTCCTGCGCGCTCCGCTTCCACGCGCAAACCGGCGGCTCTACCTTAACAGCGCAGCAGCCCGAAGTAAATGTCGTGCGCGTTGCTCTGCAAGCCATGGCCGCGGTCCTCGGCGGCACGCAGTCACTGCACACCAATGGGCAGGACGAAGCCTTATCATTGCCGACCGAACATTCCGTCCGCATCGCGCTGCGCACCCAACAAGTGATCGCCTACGAAAGCGGAGTCACAGCTGTACCCGACCCCTTTGGCGGCAGCGAGTACATCGAACAACTCACAGACGAGATCGAAAAGGGAGCGCACACCTACATTGAGCGCATCGATGCCCTAGGCGGAACGCTGGCTGCCATCGAGCGCGGCTACATTCAAGGCGAGATCCAGAACGCCGCTTACGATCATCAGCGGGCAGTCGAGGAAGGCCACCAAATCATAGTAGGCGTCAACAAATTTCAAACCGATGGACAACAGCCGCCTAAACCCTTTCGCGTTGATCCCCAAGTGGAAAAACGCCAAGTGCAGCGTGTGCGCGAGGTGCGAGCCTCCCGCTCTGCTGAAGGCACCCGCGCTGCGCTCAATCATTTAGATAAAGCCGCTCGCGGCAATGATAATTTAATGCCGCATCTCCTCCACTGCTGCCGCTCGCTCGTCACCGTAGGTGAAATTTCAGATACGCTCCGCCAAGTGTTCGGCGAACACCGGGAATCTTTTTAGACAGTGGGCACCTAAAATAAAAGTTGACCCCGATTCACATTATTGGCGGTGGTCTGGCCGGTTGCGAAGCCGCTTATCAGGCCGCCGAAGCCGGCATACAGGTCACTCTGTATGAAATGCGCCCGCACCGCCGCACTGCCGCGCACAAGACCGACAACTTCGGCGAACTTGTCTGTAGCAACTCCTTAAAAAGCGAACAGGTGCATTCCGCGCCTTGGCTGCTGAAGCAGGAAATGCGACGACTTGACTCCTTGCTATTACGAGCGGCTGATCAGGCGCGTGTGCCCGGCGGACATGCCCTCACGGTTGACCGTGAAGTCTTCTCGCATGAAATCACGGCAGCCATCCAGTCGCATCCCCGAATCACCGTCAAACGTAGTGAAGTAACCGAAATTCCGCCCCATGGCCTCGTTATCGTAGCTACCGGACCACTCACCAGTGATGCGCTCGCGCAGCAAATTACTCAGTTAACCGGCACGGATCGCCTCTTCTTCTACGACAGCATTAGTCCTATCGTGGCGGCGGATTCCATCGACATGACTATTGCCTTTAGGGCATCGCGTTACGGCAAGTCGCTCGACGGCACTGAGGATTACATCAACTGTCCCTTCACAAGGGATCAATACGAAAAGTTTATTGCTGTCCTGCTCGAAGCCGAATCCTACGAACCGCATATCGAAGAAGACAAAATCCCATATTTTGAAGCTTGTCTGCCCATCGAGGAAATTGCGCGTCGCGGGATAGATACCCTGCGCTTCGGACCCATGAAGCCTGCCGGTTTAGACGATCCGCGCACCGGGCGCTGGGCTTACGCAGTTGTGCAACTCCGCCAGGAAAATCAGCGGGCCGACAGCTACAACCTGGTGGGTTTCCAGAATCACATGCGCTTCGGCGACCAAGCACGCGTATTTCGCCTGATTCCAGGCCTGGAGAATGCCGAGTTCCTACGCTTCGGCCAGATGCACCGCAATACTTACATCAACTCGCCCGCGCTGCTTCAGCCCACCCTGCAACTAAAGAATAATGAGCGAATCTTCTTCGCCGGGCAAATCTCGGGCGTTGAAGGTTACGCCGAATCAATCGCTACCGGCCTGCTTGCTGGGCGGAACGCGGCCTCCCTGGCAAAGGGCGGCAGACCAGAGACATTTCCACGCGCCACGGCATTAGGCAGCTTATGCCACTACATCACAAACGCTGATCCAAAGCACTTCCAGCCAGCCAATATCACCTTCGACCTGCTGGCATCTCTCGATGAAGGGACGAAACGAAAACTGCGCCACGACAAAAAAGCGCGCCACGCGGAAGTTTGCCGTCGCGCCGAGTCCGCTTTTGAGGAGTTCCTGAATGGCTGCTCTGCCGGAATGCATCTCGAAGTATCTTGCTGAGTTGGAACGCCGTGGCGCATCAAAGCACACGCTGCGAAACTACGCCTCGGACCTGGAGCAATTTAGACTCTACTTCCAACCGCCCGGCGAGAGTACCCCGCCATCCGTTGAGCAATTAGGTCTCCCGCTCCTGCGTGAGTGGCTGGCAGCCTTGTACGACCGTGGGTTGGACCCCCTCAGTATCCGCCGCAAGCTGGCCGCCATCCGATCACTATTCAAATTCCTGCGGGCAGAGGGCGTGCTTGAAACCAATGTCGCGGCACGGCTGCGAACGCCCAAAACCCGCGAGCGTCTGCCGGAGATCCTCAGTGCCGAAAAGGCCAATCACTTGATTGACTCCGTCGAAGAAGGCTCGCCTGTGGAGAAGCCCTCCAGAGAAAGGGATTTGGCCCTCCTTGAATTGTTGTACGGCTGTGGCGTCCGCGTCAGCGAGTTAGTTGCCATCAACCTAAACGATATTAATCCCATAGGAGGCTGGCTTCGCGTGCATGGAAAAGGAAATAAGGAGCGTCAGTTACCAATCGGCGCACAGGCAGTAGCAGCCGTGAACCGCTACCTCAAAGCACGCCGAGCCCCACCAACTCAAGAAGCTTTATTCCTAAGCAGCCAAGGCGCACGCCTCAGTGACCGGCAGGTACGTCGGTTGGTAAAGTTTTACTCCGTGCTGGTACTCGGCGATTCAACCATTCATCCCCACACCTTCCGCCACGCCTACGCCACTCATCTATTAAGCGACGGAGCGGACCTCCGCGCTATCCAGGAACTCCTCGGCCACGCCCGCCTTTCAACCACCCAAAAGTACACCCAAGTCTCCCTGCAAGACCTTATGGCCGTCTACGACCGCGCTCACCCCAAGGCTTAACCACCGCTATTTTGGTACCGGACTGAATCCATAACGGGCGAACACCGCTTGTCCGTCCGCACTCACCAGAAAATCCAAAAACCGCCGCGCCAGTTCCCGATTCGGACTAGCCGTGACCAGACCAGCTTTCTGCAGAATCGGTTGGTGCCAGTCATCGGGAATCACCTCGGCATTTTTACCCTGCAGCAGCGAATCAGCAGTTAAAACCGCATCCGCATTCCCGCTCTCCAAAAGCTGAAGCGTTTGCCGGACGTTCTCTCCATAAACCACCTTTGGCTGCACCATGGCCCAGAGACCCCCATACTCCAATGCTTGCTGCGCCGCCACCCCATAAGGGGCCAGCTTCGGATTCGGCAGCGCCACAAACTTGATAGGAGTCGTGGCAAGCTCCCGCAGTGGATGCTTTCTGCCGTCTCTCCAAACCACGCCCACCCGCCCCACAGCATAAACCCGGACGGAGGAGGGCAGCAGCTTACCAGAGCGCCCTAATCGGTCGGCATATTCCGCATTCGCCGACAGAAATACATCAAACGGCGCACCATTCTCAATTTGCTGCGAAAGCATTGAACTGGAAGAGTTTACGAACCGAATGCTACATTGTTTCTCCCCCTTACAGAATCCATTCTGAAGTTCGGGACCTAAAGCCGACAAATCCGAAGCCGCTGCTACCGTGAGAGTAGTTTGGGCAACAGAAAAAGTGGAGGAAAGCAGAAAAATCGTGAGTAGATAGCTTGACAATAGGCGACTCATATTCGATACTAAAGTTGTGCTAAACAAGCTAACTAACCGTTAGTTAGCGGAGGATTTAACAAACTACATGAGTAAGATTATCGGAATTGACCTTGGTACTACGAACTCCGTAGTCGCTGTGATGGAGGGCGGACAGCCCGCAGTAATCCCGAATCAGGAAGGTGGCCGCACAACGCCGTCCGTAGTCGGCTTTACCAAAAACGGCGAGCGCCTGGTCGGGCAGGTAGCAAAGCGTCAGGCCGTTACCAATCCGGAAAACACGATTTATTCGATTAAGCGCTTCATGGGCCGTCGCTTCAACGAAGTGAGCGAAGAGATGAAGCTGGTTCCCTACAAGGTTGTTTCTGGGGACAATGGTGACGCGCGCGTGGAGAGTCAAGGCAAGAAGTACTCGCCTCCCGAGGTTTCGGCCATGATTCTCGGCAAGCTGAAGGAAGCTGCCGAAGCTTATCTGGGCGAGAAGGTGACGAAAGCGGTCATTACCGTTCCCGCCTACTTTAACGACGCGCAACGTCAGGCAACTAAGGACGCCGGGCAGATTGCCGGCTTGGAAGTCATGCGTATCATCAACGAGCCGACTGCGGCTGCGCTGGCCTACGGACTCGATAAGAAAAAGGATGAGACGATCGCGGTCTATGACTTTGGCGGCGGTACTTTCGATATTTCGATTCTTGAAGTCGGCGACGGTGTCGTGGAAGTAAAGTCAACCAACGGTGACACTCACCTTGGCGGCGACAATATTGACCAGCGCATTATTGATTGGCTAATTCAGGAATTTAAGAAGGATCAGGGCGTCGATGTTTCGAAAGATCAGATGGCATTACAGCGCCTGAAGGAAGCTGCCGAGAAAGCCAAAATCGAGCTCTCCACCCTTCTTGAAACCGAAATCAACCTGCCGTTTTTGACAGCCGACGCCAGCGGTCCGAAACACTTAACTATTAAGCTGACCCGCGCGCGTTTCGAGCAAATGGTGGACGATATTCTGCAGCGCTCCGTCGGGCCTTGCAAGCAAGCTTTGCAGGACGCCGGTGTTACCCCGCAACAGATTGACGAAGTGGTTCTGGTCGGCGGATCGACTCGTATCCCGAAGGTGCAGCAGATGGTTCGCGACCTGTTCGGCAAGGACCCGAACAAGACCGTGAACCCGGACGAAGTTGTCGCGGTAGGCGCGGCGGTTCAGGGCGGTGTCTTGGGCGGTGAAGTCAAAGATGTGCTGCTGCTTGACGTAACCCCGCTCTCGCTCGGCATCGAAACTCTGGGCGGCGTGTTTACGAAGCTGATTGAGCGTAATACCACGATTCCAACCCGCAAGAGTGAGGTATTCTCGACTGCGGCTGACAACCAGACCTCGGTGGAAATCAAGGTCTTCCAGGGAGAGCGTGCGATGGCCCGCGATAACCGGTTGCTGGGCGTGTTCCAGCTGGTCGGCATCCCGCCGGCACCGCGTGGCGTTCCGCAAGTTGAAGTAACCTTTGATATCGATGCTAACGGTATCTTGAACGTTGTAGCAAAGGATCGCGCCACCAACAACGAACAGAAGATCACCATTACCTCTTCTTCGGGCCTCAGCAAGGAGGAAGTAGAGAAGATGGCGCGGGATGCGGAAACGAACTCGGCCGACGATCGCAAGAGAAAAGACGAGATTGAAGCCCGCAACCGTGCGGACGCTATGATCTACAACACCGAGAAAACGCTAAAGGAGCATCGCGACAAGATCTCCGAGGCGGACGCCAAGCAAGTAGAGTCTGCTCTGGAAGAGGCCAAGAAAGCGATGAATGAAGGTGGACTCGAAAAGATCACCTCGGCGACTGACAAGCTCACCACGGCCAGCCACAAACTAGCCGAAGCGATGTACAAGGCCCAGAGCGGTGCCCCTGCTGATGGCGCAGGTCCGGGTGCCGGCTTCGATGGCGCAGGTGGACCGAACGGCACCGGAGCCCAGCAGCCGAAGGACAACGTGGTCGATGCTGAGTTCGTGGACGTTGACGACAAGAAGTAAATAAGGGCGGTATAGAACCGCTTTATGTGGTGAACTGACGGCGGCTCGGCTTAGTTGAGCCGCCGTTTTCTTAAATGGTGAATAGCTTATGCCTGCTGCAACTTCCAAAAACGATTATTACCAGACTCTCGGGGTGGGCCGGAGCGCGGACAACGAAGAAATTCGAAAAGCCTATCGTAAGCTGGCGCGTAAATATCATCCCGACCTGAACCCCGGCGACAAAGCGGCGGAAGATCGCTTCAAGAAGGTTCAGGAGGCGTATGACATTCTAAGCGACGATAACAAACGCAAAGTTTACGACCAGTACGGCTTCTATTCCGACCACATTCCTCCAAACGGCGCAGGTCCAGGCGGCGGCAGCGCGGGAGGCCCTAACTTCGGCGGCTTCGACTTCAACGAGTTTCTGCGTCAGCAGCAAGCCGCTGGAGGCGGAGCGAATCCAGGCGCAGATACAGGCGATGCTGGCGGCGGTTTCGGCTTCCGCAACATTTTTGACCAATTCTTCAAGGGATCAAGACAGGCAGCTCCGCAGGCGGAACGCGGCGCTGATCTCGAATACGGCCTGCATGTCGATTTCTGGCAGGCTATTAAGGGAACGCAAGTCAAGCTGAACATCTCGCGCCAGGAAGTTTGCGATACCTGCCACGGCAGCGGCTCTGCGGGAAATCAAGTGGCTGTCTGCCCTGAGTGCGACGGTACCGGAACAGTCACGCAAATGGCGGGCGCTATGAAATTTAACCTGCAATGTCAGCGCTGCGGCGGGTCAGGCCGCTTGAAAAATGCCTGCCCGACCTGCCGTGGCGAAGGCCGCATCTCGCGCCCGGACACGGTGGAAGTGCGCATCCCGGCAGGCGTCGCCTCTGGTACCCGGTTGCGTGTGCCAAATAAGGGCAACGCGGGCGCAAATGGCGGTCCCGCAGGCGATCTTTATATTACGATTCGCGTGGACGAACATCCGTTCTTCAAACGTAACGGCGATAACATCGAGATCCAGGTTCCGTTATCGGTTAGCGAGGCGGGCTTAGGAGCAAAGATTGAGGTACCGACCATCGACGGACGAGCACTCCTGAAAATTCCGCAAGGAACACAAAGCGGACAAAAATTCAAAATGCGCGAAAAGGGCGTATTCAATGCGCGCAAGAGCACGCGCGGCGACGAAATTGTCGAAGTAGTCTTGCAGTGCCCGGACGTGCATAACGAACGGACCCGCGAACTGCTGCGCGAACTGGCGCAAGTGCAAACCCAGGATGTGCGCTCAGACATCTGGAGCAAAGTGCAGTAACCTGCGGCTTGAGGTGAAGCGGTTATGACAAGGACTAAAGGGAAAGCGGCTTACATGATCTCGGCTGTAGCCGAGCAGTACGAAATTCATCCGCAAACATTACGCCTATACGAGCGCGAAGGTTTACTAACACCCTCGCGCAGTGAGGGCAACACTCGGCTCTACACGGACGAAGACCTGGAGCGTCTAGAAGTCATCCTAAAACTAACCCGCGAGTTAGGCGTAAACCTGGCGGGCGTGGAAATTATCCTTAACATGCGCGAAAAGATGGAAGCCATGCAAGATCAAATTGAAGGTTTTATCGACACGCTCAATCAGGAGCTCTCTCAACGCGCCGCAGCCAGCAATCGCCCGGCAGATAACCACTCCTTGATGCCGGTCATTCAAATCAACTCAATGGCCGTTCGAGCCGAGAAAAAATCCAACACAGACAATAAGCGCCGGGGGCGGTAAGCCT
>JBJMGL010000202.1:0-8924 GCA_045807985.1 Bryobacteraceae bacterium | reverse complement strand
TCGAGGCTCCAGGCTGCCGGGCTGATGACGCTGGAAGAAATGGCGGCTAAACTCGGCGTGCTGCCGTGCACAGTAAAGAAATGGCGGGACAGAGGTCTGTTGCGAGCTCACCGATACAACGACAAAGGGGAATGCCTCTACGAATTGCCAGATGTACTGCTCCCCAGAAAGTTCGCCCACAAGCAGTCCTATCTCGCGGCGAAAGAAGTGGTGGTGCATGATCTCGATGAGGTGCAGTATGAAGCCTAATCCTTGTCGCGCGGCTTGTAGGGCCGCGCGGGCATGACCGCCACGCCATAGTGCTGTGCGCCATCTCGTGATAGGTGCGGTTCAGATCCGGTTCATAGCGGCAGGCGCGGTCCACACCGGTGCGTGGGTTATCGGGAATGACTAATTGCGGGACACCTTCGAAGAATTCGAAGGCACGCACGTGCGCCTCGATCCAGTGATGCAGGTCCTGATTTGGTGTGGCGTAAGCAAAGGTGTAGTTGGAGGCGCCCAGCACCGCCACAAACACCGAAGCTGATTCGGCGGCGCCCGTGTTGCCGGGATAGAGGGGAATCTTCGTTCCGGCCCAATCGACAAACAATGTTTCGCCCGCCCGATGTTCCTGCCGCAAAACGAGATCCTGCGTCTGCTGCCAGCGACGGTACAGTTCGCAAAACCGGCTGTAGCCGTAACCGCCCGGCTGTTGGGCGCGATACTCCTCCCAAAGCAGTGGCAACGTGAGGTGCGGATGTTTCCGGAGTTCGTCCTGCAGGGTGACAAAGTCCGGCGCGGGCCGGTCCATCGGACCGGTGGGGCGCCCTCGTCGATTCCCAAATAACAACTGTTCCAGCCGGGCGTTTCCCAATCGGCTGACAAGGGCCAGGGCACACCGGTGGCGGCAAAGCGCTCCAGGTAACGATGCACGGTGGCTGGGCCGATCTGGCCGCTGCGGGCGATCTGATCCTGCCGCAGCCCGAGATCGTAATGCAGCCGTAATAGCTCTTTGATCTTTCGCATGGACACCCTTTCTTGGGCCACGAACTCTCCTCCCTGTTCAGTGGAGAAGCTTTCGCGCCTGGTTGTCCAGCGTCACTCGTCCCAGATGAAGGTTTCTTTAGAAAACCATTCCGAGATGTGAATAAGGCATTCCGATTCGGTGAGTTTTTGTATTCACCTTTTGTCGGAATCCGTTATTCACATGCCCGGAATCTTTGTTCAGAATTGATCGGAATACCTTATTCACATGGCCCGGAATCCGCACGAAGAGCAAGGCGTGGTGAAAACAGCCTTCTATGGCGGTTACGGCCTGATTGCGGAACGTAATATCCCGAAAGCAGCTTTTCGCGTGTTCGAACTCTTGCACAAGCTAGGCGACCAGCGTTTAGAGGCCGCTTCAGAAAACACACTGATAACAAAAAGGGCGGATGGAACGTATGTCATGGCGCTGTGGAACTACGCTGAGCCGAAAACCGAAGCCTCGCCTAAAACCTTTCGGCTTGCCTTGAAGGGGGCCAAAGCCAAAACCTACCGCATGCAATTCGTAGCCCCAGGAAGCGGATCAGCGCTCGAAGCCTGGAGCAAAATGGGCAGCCCGGTTTCTCCGACAGGGGCACAGGTCGAAGAACTCAAGAAATCCTCACAGATGTTGCCCGCGCGAAACTCACCAATATCGAACCCGGTCATATTAGCTCCGCAGACCCTGGCGATTCTGGAGCTTCGGTAAGGGAGACGAGAGCCGCCCGTAACTGAACAACCTTTCCAATCACAAAAACTGCCGGGTTCTTAGCGTCCACTTTACCTTCGGCAACCTCAACCAGAGTGCTTTGAGTTACGTGCTCCTCAGGGAGACTGCCGCGATAAATGAAGGCAACCGGCTCGTCTGGCGCTCGTCCTCCCGCAAGAAGAGACTGGGCGATAAAAACCCGGTTCTTAACTCCCATTAGAATAACGAGCGTGTCAATATTGACGTACCGCTGCCAATCATGAGCCGAGCCTCCATGACAGTGCCCGGCGACAACCGCAAAGCTTTGCGACACATAACGAAAAGTGAGCGGAATACCAGCCAGACCCGGAACAGCAATCGCGGATGTGATACCCGGAACCAGTTGGACCTCAATACCATACTTCAAAGCAAGCGCCCACTCTTCCGCGCCGCGCCCAAACACCAGCGAATCACCGCCTTTAAGGCGCCCTACCGTCTTTCCGGAAAGCGCACAGTCACGAATTAAGCGGAAAATCTGATTTTGAGCATGCTCCTGCTCACCCTCATGCTTGCCGACATAAATCACTTCAGCATCGGGACGAGCTAATTGGACGATCTCCGGACTGACTAACCGGTCGTGAAGGATCACGTCGCACTCGCGAAGAACACGAGCAGCCTTCAGGGTTAAAAGTTCGGGATCACCCGGACCAGCGCCAATCAAATAAAGCTTTCCCGGTTTTGGATGGACAAACGGCTGAATATATCCAGCTTAACGAAAGCTATACGTGCATCAGATCACTAATGACCTCGAATTGAAATCCTCTGTCTTTCAAAACAGGGATAATCTTACGGAGCGCGGTTAATGTGGCGCTGGTATCCGGCTTCACTTGCACGCCTCGTCCGTCGTGCAGACAAATAATGCCGCCTGGATGAGCTCTGCTAAGCACATGTTTGACAATGCGGTCAGCGGGCCATCGCCAATCGTGTCCCATTACTGTCCACATCACGCCCAGCAACCCCAGTTTGCGCTGTACTTCCCGAAGCCCCATCCAGCGGAATCCATACGGCGCACGCAGGAGCATAGGCGCTAAACCGGTCTCCTCGGTAATCACTTTTTGTGCCTCTGTAAATTCTCGCTCAATAAACTCAGGCGACTTGAACGGAAGTCTGGGATGAGAAAACGTATGATTTCCGAGCTCATGGCCACCCGCCGCCACTTGTCCGGCCACATGCGGCAAACGGCGCACATTCATCCCGCACTGGAAAAAGGTAGCCCATACATTCTCCTTGTATAAGTACTCCAGGATCGGTAAAGTTCCTTCACTCGGACCATCATCAAAGGTAATTGCAATCGTACGGCGTCGACCCGGCCCACGATAAACTGAAGGACCAAAGATTTGCGACGATCGTGAAACGCAGCCATAGGCGGCCGTGGCAGATACAGCGCCTAGCGCAGTACCTGCAGCCACACTGGCGAACTTAAGTGGTCGCATTTTCAACAGATTATCATCACCTTTCTAACCAGAAGCTAGTAGTGTTACTCACGTTAATTATTCTTTACGAAAAACACTAGTCACGAGCTTTATCGCGCGGTGGAGCAGAGGCGTGATACTCATTTCGGACTCGCTGCACATAAAGATCCAATAATTGATTGACCCGCCCGTGATCAGGCGACCTGACGACGAAACCGACATGATGCTTTTTGTCCAAACGCCAAACCAGTTCAGGCTCCTGGAAACTCGAGGTATCAGGCCACTCCTGCCGGGCAAGAGAAACCAATAAACCGGCATATTCCTCGCGAAGTTGCGGAGGCATATATGACTGCCCGGTTGCTACTGCTATTTCTACTTTAGCCCATTCCGCCCACATATTCATACCTGTGCCAGCTTCAATCAAATCGGCAATGTTGGCTCCTCCGACACGGGCGGATGTTTCCAAAAAGTAAAAAGTGCCATCTTCGCGGGAACGGATGAACTCCGTATGCGAAACCCCGTTCTGTAATCCAAACGTGCGCAAAACCTTTTCATTCAGTTGATGTAATTGGCGCTCCGTTTCCGAGGAGCGCGGCAGCAGCCGGGTGGTAAAAACACCGCCGCCAGTTGTCACCTCCAAAGGAGGCGTTCCGTACACGCTAGCGATAGCCGTCACCATCTCGCCGCTAAACCAGATGGAATCCACATGAAAGATATCGCCCGGCACAAATCGCTCCAGCACAAAAAACGATTGCTGATCGCCCAGGCTGTGAATGCGCTGCCAAACTTCTTCACGGTCGTAACATTTCTTAATCCCGATCGCGCCTGCCATCAAACGCGGCTTAAGAACCCAAGGCGGACGCACTGAATCGACAAAATGCGTGATGTCGTGGTAATTAATCGTTCCGGTGAACTCAGGCACGGGAATACCATTCTCGGCAGCTCGCAAGCGCATCGCTAGCTTATCGCGAAAAAGGCGCGTGGCGCTTTCACCCAGGCCCGGAATGCGAAAGTGTTCACGCAACAAGGCTGCTTTCTCCAGGTCGAAATCATCAAGCGCAATCACCCGGTCAATCTTCAGATTGCGGCAAAGATGAGCAACTCCATACAGCATATGCTGAAGGTTCCACTCATACTGGTCGTCCGGCATATAGAAGACATCATCCAGGCTTTGGTGCGGGAATTGAGCCGTATCGCGCAAACTCTGTGAAGTGAGCAGGTACACACGACATCCCTGGTTCTTGGCTTCCTGCAGGAAGCGATGACCCTTTTCATAGCTGGCCAGGCAAAGAAACGTGAGGGGGCGTAACTGCGAATTCATGGACATAAGCCGGTTCTCTCAGTAAATTTACGATACCCTTTCAATAAAGAGCTTTTATAGAGAGCGAAAAGTTACAAGTGCTAGGTCGCGAGGAACAAACAATGCAAACCCTGAAACTGAAGCACTTGGTTGGCACGCGATGGTTCCATTGGATTAACTTCCCGCTTCTGTTCCTTATGATCTGGAGCGGCCTATTGATTTATTGGGCATTTCCGACCTACAGCCTCGGTCCCTTGCACTTCTTCCCGGACTGGTTCTATAACGCCTTTCACATGAAACAACGGCTAGCTGAAGGAATGGCGCTTCACTTCTTTTTTATGTGGCTGTTTGTCATCAACGGAATCCTGTACGTTACCTACACGGTTGTCTCGGGCGAATGGCGATTGCTCGTGCCGCAGTCCACTTCAGCGTTTCGAGATGCCTGGCAGGTCGTGCTTCACGACCTGCGGCTTCGAAAAGATCTGCCGTCCCAAGAAAAGTACAACGCGGCCCAGCAAATCAGTTATACGGCGATTATCCTGATGGGCGCGGGATCGCTGCTGACCGGATTGGCTATTTACAAGCCCGCGCAGTTAAGCTGGCTGGCGGCGCTGTTCGGCGGTTATCAAATGGCAAGATGGTTTCACTTCGCGTTAACGGTCCTTTACGTGTTATTTTTTGCCGTGCATGTGGGGCAGGTGATTCTGGCGGGTTGGAACAACTTTCGCAGTATGGTCAGCGGTTGGGAGGCTGTAAATGAAAACGAACGAACACCAGCATCCTGAACTTGTTCTGCCGGAGGGAGAAGCAGAACAAAAACTAAAGGGCAAGACCCGTCGAAGCTTCCTGGTTGGTGGAGCTGCTGCCGCCGCAGGTATTGGTTTTTATCAATGGGTCACATCGGCGGAAGACGTGGATGGGGTGCCCTGGCCCCAGCGCCGGGTGCTTGACGCCAATGGAAAGCTGTCACATGCCTATTTGAGTGACCGTCATTTAATGCCGACCTACTCGCCCGCGCAAGTAGGCGGCGTGAAGCCAAACGGCAATATCGGCATGGAACAGCCGCTCCTTGGCGACTGGCATATGGAGGTCACAAGCGAAGGCATGGGACAACCCGCCCGTTTCACCTTGGCTGATATTAAAGCTCTGCCAAAAGTAGAAATGATCACAAAGTTCTGCTGCATCGAAGGATGGAGCGGAATCGCTCATTGGGGTGGAGTTCGCTTTTCCGATTTCACGAGGCAATTCTTCAAAGGCAATACGCCCGTGCCGCCTTACGTCTACATGGCAACCGCCAACGAAGACTACTATGTCGGGCTAGATAGGAAGAGCGCCCTTCACCCCCAAACCCTTCTCGCCTACGAGCAGGACGGCAAGCCCCTGGAACAACGCCGGGGCGCGCCGTTGCGCTTGGTCATTCCCGTCAAATACGGAATTAAAAATATCAAGCGCATCGGCGTGATTAAATATATGAACGACAAACCAGACGATTACTGGGCCGAGGAAGGCTATGACTGGTTTGCGGGGCTTTAATCTATGCCGGATGCCAAATTCTACTGCGGAACGTCGGGCTTTGCCTACAACAGTTGGAAGCCGGATTTCTATCCGCAAAACCTGGCGGCCGCTGAGCGACTCGCCTATTACGCAACACGGCTGAACGCCGTGGAACTGAACTACACCGGTCGGCAAATTCCAGAGTCAAAGCTGGAAAAATGGATAGCGGCGACGCCTGGCGGCTTTCTATTTCTGCCGAAGGCGCATATAAACCTCGGAAGTGCGGAAGAGTTCACAAGAGTTTTTCTCCAAAGCCTGGAACCCCTGCGAAGCGAAAAACGTTTAGGCCCGATCCTGTTCCAAATCGCCTCAAACTGCAAGGCAGACCGCAACCACCTTGCTTATTTTCTAAAACTGTTACCCAAGGACATGAGAGTTGCGTTTGAATTTCGGAATGTAACCTGGTTCGCCGAAAGCATCTACCAGACATTGCGCAATACAAATGCTGCCCTCTGCCTGACCGAAAGCGAAGACCTGGAAACTCCGTGGGTGTTGACGGCAGACTTCGTTTACCTGCGGCTCCGCAAGCCCGAATATCTCGAATCAAAACTGATCAGCGTTCAATACCGGGTAGAGCAGTACCTTGCCAACGCCTACCCGACCTTCGCCATCTTCAAAGGTGGAAAGTCTGCGGCAGGCGCTTTGAATGCCGAGAAACTTTCTGTATCCCAAAAGGCAATGGGAACAGCAAAATAAATACGGTTCATGTAAGCACTTTAGACCTCGGGCGTGAGGAACAACCACACAACGCCAACTTATTTACTCTCCTAATTTGACCAGCCCACATTCTTAAGAAGAAGCCCGAGGCGCTAAAATTATCTATTGCTTTCCCATATAAAAGGTGTGAAAATCCCTATGGGAAAACAATAGGTCAAATATGAGCGATAAAGCAGATGTATGGCAAGGCACTCTCGCCTTGATGGTGTTGAAGACCATTGAGACGCTGGGGCCGCTTCATGGATACGGGATTGCTCGCCGCATTGAGCAAACAAGCGGAAATCTCCTTTCCCTAAACTATGGAACGTTATATCCTGCCTTGCTGAAATTGGAGCAAGAAGGCTCAATTGCCTCCGAATGGGGAATGTCAGAGAACAACCGCAAAGCTAAATTTTACAAGCTCACACGTGCGGGCCGGAAGCAACTGCAGAAGGAAACGCGAGATTGGGAGCAGACGACCGCCATCCTCGCGCGGTTTCTTTCTCCCTCGGAGGACCCGGCATGAAACGACTGCGTGTCTCGATATTGAGATTGGCTGGATTGTTCGCCAGGGAGCAGAGAGACCAGGAGTTTGCCAATGAAATCGACAGTCACCTTCAGATGCACATCGAAGACAACCTCCGCCCCGGCATGACTTATGAGCAGGCGCGGCGGGATGCAATTCTGAAGCTGGGCGGCGTGGAACCCACAAAGGAAGCTTACCGCGACGGAGGTACCATTCTGTTCCTTGAAAACTTCCTGCGAGATGCTCGATTTGCGATCCGGCAGCTGCGAAAAAATCTGGGATTCACTTGCACGGCCATCCTTATGCTGGCACTCGGCATGTGCGCCAGCGTAGCTATCTTCGCCTTTGTGGATGCCGCTCTGATTAAGCCCTTGCCTTACTGGAACACCAAACGGGTGGTTGGCGTGTTTGAAAGTGTTTCGTTGTTTCCGAAGTTCTCCAACCTTTCGTATCTCGACTATCTTGACTGGAAGAAACTCAACAAAGTCTTTGGCTCAATGGATGCGTACCAACACACCGGTTTCATGTTGAGCACCTCTACCGGCGCACACCCAGCACGCGGCGCTCGCGTGACCGACGGTTTTTTCGCACGCTTGGCGTGTCTCCGGTGCTTGGACGTGATTTCCAGGCGGGCGAGGATTTGCCGGCCGCGCCCCGCGCCGTCCTGCTCAGCTACGCTACGTGGCAGAACCGATATGGTGGAAAGCCCGATGTATTGGGACAGGCAGTTATTCTCGATGGCTCTCCGAACATCATTATCGGCGTATTGCCGCCCGAGTTTCATTTTGCTCCTGCCGAGCCCGCAGAGTTCTGGACTGCGCTTCACGCTGCTGGCTCTTGCGATCTGAGACGAAGCTGCCACAATCTCTACGGCGTGGCGCGACTCAAAGATGGTGTCTCTATCCAGACTGCGCTAGCCAACATGAAGTCGATTGCACAACAGCTCGAAAAGCAATATCCCGATTCCAATCGCGGTCAGGGCGCGTCCGTGATATCTCTGACTGAAGTCATCGTGGGAGACATCCGTCCGATACTGCTAGCACTCCTGGGCGGTGCTGTGCTGCTGCTGTTGATAGCAAGCGTGAACGTAGCGAGCCTGCTGCTGGTTCGTTCTGAGAGCCGCAGACGAGAGATCGCGGTCCGCAACGCACTCGGCGCATCAGCTACTCGACTCATCAGCCAATTCGTGACGGAGGGATTGGTTTTGGTAGTGACTGGCAGCGTACTTGGCCTGATGTCTGCCTATTGTGCCATGCAACTCCTTACCAGGCTCATTCCGGCAGACATGCTGGCCCGGATGTCGTATCTGCATGGCCTCAATTTGAACATCCGTGTACTGGCCTTTGCAGGTGTGATCTCGCTGCTCGCGGCAGTGCTGTTTTCTCTCACTCCCACCTTGCGGGTATCACTATCGGAGATGCGGGCGGGGCTGGCCGAAAACAGCCGCGGCTCTGCGGGAAACACATGGCGCCATCTCGGTTCCAAACTTGTTGTGCTGGAGTTGGCGACCGCCATGGTGCTATTGGTGAGCGCTGGACTGCTTGGCCAGAGCCTCTACCGCTTGCTCCATGTGGACATTGGGATACAACCTGATCATCTGGCCATCTTGGAAGTCGCCGTGCCAAAGTCCAACCATGCAAAGGATGAGCAGGCCATTGCGCTTGGGCGACAGGTCGTGAGCCGCAT
>JBJMGL010000201.1:0-5370 GCA_045807985.1 Bryobacteraceae bacterium | reverse complement strand
GTCCGCAATATTAACGTGGGCGATCGCGTCGTCATTCCTTCCACGATTGCTTGCGGCTACTGTTCTTACTGCCGCTCCGGTTATTACGCGCAGTGCGACAACGCCAACCCAAACGGAAAACAGGCCGGCACTGCATTCTTTGGCGGCCCGCAAATGACCGGCCCGTTCCAGGGATTGCAAGCCGAATACGCGCGCGTGCCGTTTGCAAACGTTGGACTTGTCAAGTTGCCGAGAGAAGTTTCAGACGATCAAGCCATCTTGTTATCCGATATCTTCCCGACCGCTTACTTTGGAGCCGACATCGCTGAGATTAAGCCTGGCGATACGGTTGCCGTATTTGGTTGTGGTCCGGTGGGTCAGTTCACCATTGCCAGCGCGTTCCTGATGGATGCTGGCCGGGTCTTTGCTGTTGATCACATCCCGTCCCGGCTCAACATGGCGCGAGCGCAAGGCGCAGAAGTCATCAATTTCGAAGAAGAACACCCGGTAGCGGTCATTCAGGAATTGACGGGCGGCGTGGGCGCTGACCGTGCCATTGATGCAGTGGGCGTCGATGCGCAACGCGCTCAGTCCGGGCCAGCCTCCAAAGAAGCAAACGCGAAGGCAAGCGAATATAAAAAACAGGTATCCGAGATTGCTCCGGAAGCAAACCCGAAAGATGGCAACTGGGTGCCCGGCGACGCTCCCTCGCAAGTATTGGAATGGGCGGTAATGTCACTGGCAAAAGCAGGTACGCTCTCTATTATCGGCGTCTATCCGCAAGCGGCCAAAGTGTTCCCCATTGGTATAGCAATGAACCGGAATCTTACGGTCAACATGGGAAATTGCAACCATCGGAAGTACATTCCAAGACTGGTCAATATGGTGAGAAACCGGACGGTTGAGCCCTTATCGGTTCTCACGCAGACCGAACCGATGATGGATGCTATCGAAGCCTATAAAGCCTTCGACAAGCGTCAATCCGGCTGGATCAAAGTAGAGTTAAAGCCGCAAGCGGCGGTCCGTATTTAAAGAGATGAAGCGAGCCGCGTGTGCGGCTAGCTTCTCCGGTGGCATATCGAATAATGATCACGTCGATTTCGCCGCCGTGAGTACTTCATTGATTCTGCGCACCCTCGCCACATCAAATTTCAGCTTGCGGTCATAAGTTAACAGACCGTTGACCTCCTGCTCTACATCCGTTAACTGCGTATAACAAACCGCTGTAATCGCCGGAATATCCGCAATCGCGCGGTACAGGCCCTCGATCCGCTGCAACGCCGCCTCTGCTACTGGCTCAATGCCCGAGTAACCCCATGAATTCTCCGGCACCTCATTCGTAAAAGTGGGCACGTAGCTAATGCCGCCGAACTCGCTAAGGTATAAGGGTGCCCCGTTGTAAGTCGCCCCCGGTACTAAATTCATTTTTGCGAAGTTCGGCACCGGCACGCCGGGTTGTCCAACACCTTTGAAGCGCTGGGCGAGAATATCGCCTGAGCGGGTGTAATCATGAATGGCAAACAGGTCAGTCGCCTCAGTGTGCTCCCAGCCATCGTTGTCAATCACCAGGCGCGTGCTGTCCAGCGATTTGGTCAACCAATATAGAGCGCGCAGGTGCGCCGACTGGCTCGGATCAGCCACGTTCGGCACGCCCCAACTCTCATTCAACGGCACCCAGATAATAATTGACGGGTGATTATAATCACGCTCAACCACCTCGATCCACTCGCGGGTAAGGCGTAGCACCGGCTCGTTATCAAAATCGTAAGCATTCGCCATTTCAGCCGATACCAGCAGGCCCATCTTGTCGGCCCAATACAAGTAGCGCGGGTCCTCCACCTTCTGATGCTTCCGCGCCATATTGAATCCCATATCCTTCGCTATCTGGATGTCGTGCCGGATCGCCGCATCCGAAGGCGGCGTTAACAATGATTCCGGCCAGTAGCCCTGGTCGAGAATGCCCTTTAAATAGATTGGATTGCCGTTGAGCAGGATTTGCCGGTCCTGCACCACAATTGAGCGAAAACCGAAGTAACTTTCTACTCGGTCGAGCACCTCCGCTCCCTTCCGCAGCTCGTAGGTCACATCATACAGATACGGATGCCGATCCGACCACAATCGCGGTTGACGAATCGCAATACCGACGCTGGCCTGTATCCCATCTACCTCGCCCATGCTTGCCGCCAGCAAGCGGCCCTCGCTGCGGATGCTGGCGTGAAGGGTTAGACCATCCTGTGGACAGGCAATTCGCGCATCAAACGTCACCGCCCCATCAATGCTGGCCTTGACCCGGACTTGCTCCAGATAACTATCCCCGACCAATTCCAGCCACACCGACTGCCAGATGCCGCTCGTGCGCGTATAGAAGATGCTGGTCGATTTTAATTCCCAGTGCTGCTTGCCGCGCGGGATATAACGATCTTTTGGTAAATCCTCGACCCGCACAGTTACAGTATTCTCACCAGCTTGCAATACTTCGGTCACATCAAAGCAGAACGGAGTATGACCGCCCTCGTGTAGTCCCACGAACTGGCCATTGACCCACACCTGAGCGCGGTAGTCCACGGCGCCAAAGTGCAGTAGGAGACGGCGGCCTTTCCACTCAGGAGGAAGGAGGAAATAGCGGCGATACCACACGACGTAATGAAAGCCCTTATCAACAATGCCGCTTTGCGGGCTTTCAAAGCAGAACGGCACTAAAATCTTCAGCGGAAAAGACTGGTGATGATGGAACGCCCAGCCTGCCTTCATTCCAACATCGGCGTCGTCAAAGCAAAACTCCCAGGTGCCATTCAAATTTATCCACTCAGCCCGCTGAAACTGAGGCTCGGGGTACTCAGGCCTGGGAATTTCTTCTTCCGCGACGGTCTGCGTGGAAGCAGACTCATACGAGCCAACCATGTTATTGCTCACCCTTAAACAAAAATAGCCCAGGTTTCAGGCACGAGCTGAAACCTGGGCTCCTCCGAAAAGCCTTAGATTATTGTTTGGGAGCTTCAGCGGGAGCAGCCGTACTGGTCTCGCTCTTGACGGTCTTCTTCGCCTTTTTAACGTGCTTCTTGCCCTTGTTTGCAGTGCTCTCGTTGCTTTGCATAGTTGAACTAGTAGTCGTGTTCTGCGCCTTCTTCGCCGCATGCGGAGCAGCCGAAAGGAAAGGAACCGCCACTACGGTCAATAAAGTGGATGCCAATAGCTTTTTCATGATGTTTTCTCCTCCAATAAACGTGGCGGTGGGTGATTTGAACCGAACGAAATCGCGGCAGCTTTTCACTCTTACTTGATTCTTTTTGCTGCCGTTTTTTCCGTCTCTTCTTCCGTCGCTCACAACTCTACTTTGCGCCTTTTCCGCTCCCGCCGCCATCACCTCGAATCGTGATTCTTTATCCCCTCTTTTCGGGATGGTCGCGAACTTTTCTTAATGAAACAATCGGAATCGTGCAGCAAACCGATGTCATCAACCGGCATGACTTTCAGCGCTTTCTATTACTGGGGCTTGGCGTGTCCGCCCTGCTTCTGTTCTCTGCCGTCCTTGTCGCCTGGAGATCGGCGCACCAGATTGACCGCGACACCCGGACCTTTGCTGACGAGCAAGTGCTCACCAAATCAGCTATCGATGAAATTGTACGTCAGCAAGCGGATCTCAACAATCGCTGGCTCCAACTAGCCCGGAAAAAAGACGTCGTCCGGCGCGAAGAAATCCTCGATCAGCTTGCGCAATCCAGGCAGCAGATGAGCAGCGCCCTGGAGTCCGCCTATGCGCGCACCGAACTTCTGCGTGAAAGCTTGTATCAGCATAGCCATGGTCTGCTGCGCTGGACCGTCTGGCTGTTTGCCCTTTGCGTTGGTCTCTCCTTGTTTTGTGCTTCCTGGGCAGCGCGAGCCTCTGCGGCCCTCTTCTCACAATTGCAAGGTCAGGCCAGCGAGCTATCGAGATTGCAATACCAGTTCCTCGAAACCCAGGAAGAAACCGCCCGCCGCTTCAGCCACGAGCTGCATGATGAGCTAGGCCAAGTTCTAACGGCCGTAAAAGCGAATCTCTCGGCCTTACGTGGTTGCAGCGATGAAGCGCGCGTGGACGATTGTATGGTTCTGGTAGATCGCGCTATTAAGGACGTCCGCGAAATGTCCCAACTCCTGCGCCCCACCATTCTGGACGACTTCGGCCTCGATCCGGCTTTAAGAACCCTGACCGACAGCTTTTCGCAGCGGACCAGCATCAAAGTAGAGTACAACAGCAACGTCGAAGGCCAGCGTTTCCGTGACATTATTGAGACCAATCTTTACCGTATCGTGCAGGAAGCCCTGACCAACGTGGCGCGCCATTCGAAAGCAACTGCCGTATCGATCACTCTTCTCTCCCGCAATGATCAGCTGCAGTTAACGATCTACGACAATGGCCACGGTCTGGCAATCAGCAAAAGGCGGGAAGGCTCCGGACTAGGCTTGGCAGGCATGGAAACACGCGCACGGGGCCTCGGCGGAACACTTCGGGTGGAATCCGCGGAAGGCAAAGGGCTCACAATTGAAGTGACGTGTCCGATCGAGCCATAAACATCCTGTTAGCCGATGACCACACCATTGTGCGGCAAGGCTTAAAACTGATTCTCTCCGCGCATTCCGACCTCCACGTAGTAGGCGAAGCAGCCAATGGCAAAGAAGCCGTGGAACTTGCCGCCAAACTCAAACCAGACATTGTTCTGCTGGACGTAGCCATGCCCGAACTCAACGGCATTGAAGCCACTCGAAAAATGGTAGAAGCCAACTCCCGTCTGCGCGTGCTGGTCTTGAGCATGCACAAGGAAGCCGTTTACGTGCGTGAAATCCTGCGCGCCGGTGCTCGCGGTTACATCCTGAAAGACGCTATCGATACCGAGCTTCTGAATGCGGTCCGCTCCGTTGCTCGTGGCGACGGCTACATCAGCCCTGCCGTTTCCGGAGCGCTGCTCAATGACTACCGCAAGGACGTAACCGATCCAGTAGACCTGCTCTCTCCCCGCGAACGCGAAGTACTTCAACTGATCGCCGAAGGCAAAACCAATAAGGAGGTTGCCACCAAACTAAACCTGAGTGTTTACACCGTGGACTCGCACCGCGGCAAAATCATGGAAAAACTAAACCTGCACAGCACTGGAGAACTCGTCCGCTTCGCCCTGAAACGTGGTTTGGTGGATTAGTGCAATTCATTCCTAGTCAGATGACCACTTTGCTATGCTGACGAGTAATGGGAAGTAAGCGAGTTGTGAGCGCAACAGAGTTTAAGGCTAAATGCCTTTCACTGCTTGACGAAGTTGAGCAAGGTGGAGTAGCTATCACAGTGACAAAACGGGGCCGCCCTGTAGCTGTACTTGGTCCTACGCCAAAAAATGTCTGGAAATCCCCTGCAAACAGTTG
>JBJMGL010000200.1:0-7907 GCA_045807985.1 Bryobacteraceae bacterium | reverse complement strand
GACCTCACGCCCTAGTAAGCTCATCAGATCCTGACACGATGGCCGGGTGGCGTTTCTGCGCCACTTCGGTAGCGGTTCGTAGTGCCCAGCGCGCTGTGTGCCGAACGCTTCCCAACTCGCCAGCAGCAAGGCGGTGTAGCAGGCCACCACAAATGCGGGCTGGCGCTCCACGCTAGCCTGCACACGCACCTGCGCCTGCCCTGCGCCCAGCGTGTCCTTGACTTCTTTATGCTGCACCTCAATCTGCCAGCGGTCCCAATACGCCTGCACCAACTGCCTGACCGAACTGGTCCTATCGGCCGTGAGCAAGTACGCAGGGGCGCGGTAGTAAGTCTTTTTCCGATTCTTCCGGTAACGCCGGTAGCGCGTCGACGCTCATACGATCAACCGCAACGAACGCTGCTGCGTTCCGGTGCGCCACAGCACCTCCTTATAGCGCACCAGCCGGTGCTTGCCGGCATGCCAGATCCGCGTCTGCTTCCAGCTCCGTTCTTTGTCTTGCCGCACCGACTCCGGCGTGAAGCGCTCTTTAGCATAAATGCGGCGACCGCCCGCCAGGGCTCGGAAACACAGCACGGCATCCTGGCGGGCCCGCACCAGCCAGGTCACCCGGTCCCACTCGGCCCGCAGCACGCGACGGTTGCAGAAACTGTTGTCGCCCACCAACAACGCCGTGCGATGCGGCACCCCGGCTTCGTCCAGGGCCGTGCGGAGAGAGCGCGCCATCGTGACAGCATAGGTGGACAGGTTGTGCTGCTTCTGCTGCTCTTGGAACTGTTGCCGCTCCTCGTCACTGGCTCGCTGACCGGGCTTCTTCACCGGCGGAATGTCGGTGAAGCGCAGCGGCAGTGCGCGGGGCGGACTCTTGCTTTCGCGGTACAAGGGCAGCAACAGGCTGCCGGCCAGAAAACGCAGGCCCCACTGCAGGTTGGTGTGGAAGACGGGCGAGAGCGGATCGCGGTGCCAGCCGGCCGTGACGATGTGTTTACCGGTTTTGCGCAGACGCGTGTCATCGAGCGCTATAACGAGCGGCCCGCGGCCGGGGCAGTGACCCAAGGCGGTAGGCAGAAGGGCATCGAACAGATGGTTGGGATTCCAGGTGCGTTGACTGAACAGGCGGTAGTCGGCCGTCCCGTCCTGCTCCTCACGGCCTTGGCTGGCCAGAATGCGAGTGAGGGTGGCAGTGCCGACGACGGACAACGAGCCGAGCGCCAGACGCACGGCCCGGCGGTACAGGCGATCCTGAACAAAAACGGTGCGCCAGGACAGAAATAATGACAATCATGAGGTCAGTAACACGGGAGTGAACTTCCAAGTAAACTGTAAACCGACCCCGGAAGCAACTCCTAACATTTGAGACGCGGTACCGAAACCGGCCCATGTTGCGGTCCCAACCAGTCTGAAAGGCCAAACTTCAGATATGCACCAGAATGGTGCATATCAGCTCAGAACGCAAACTGAGGCTGCATTCTAGTGATTGACGGTGCGCTCAATCACGCCTGTGGAAGAGACAGCAGTCGACGTTGAGCAGCTTGAAGCGGCTGGTTAGCTGCGAATGCAAAGCCTTTGCAGCGATTCCTGGTAAGGCGCTTGCGCGACCCCATGCTCTGTGATGATGGCGGAGACATACCGGCTTGGTGTTACATCGAAAGCTGGATTAGCTACGGTGATTCCTTCCGGCGCAATCTGAATGCCCTGAATGTGCGTCACCTCTTTGCCTGCGCGCTCTTCAATCGGAATGGCATCACCGGACGGAAGCGTTAAATCGAGAGTGGAGACAGGTGCCGCGACATAGAACGGCACGTTATTTTCCTTGGCTAATACCGCAAGCCCATACGTACCGACTTTGTTGGCCACATCGCCATTAGCGGCAATTCGATCCGCACCGACCACGACACACCCGATACGGCCGCTCTTCAAAAAGTGGCCCGCCATGTTGTCGGTGATCAAAGTTGTTTGGATGCCGTCGCGCTGGAGTTCCCACGCCGTCAAACGAGCACCTTGCAAAAAGGGCCGTGTTTCATCCGCAAAAACATCGATTTTCTTACCTCCGCGCACAGCCGCACGCACGACACCTAACGCTGTCCCAAAGCCTGCTGTAGCGAGTGCGCCAGCATTGCAGTGCGTCAAGACAGTTTTGCCGTCCGGGACTAAGGGTGCGCCATAACTTCCAATGCGTTCATTGATGGCTAGATCTTCGATGCGAACCGCTTGCGCCTCCTTCACCAACCGCGAGCGAATCTCCGCCAAACTCGAACCGTCCATTTCCGCATAAACCCGCTTCATGCGATCAATCGCCCAGAAAAGGTTGACCGCCGTAGGCCGGGTCTTCGCCAGCGTGTCGCAAATGATAGGCATATCGCGCCCGAGATTATCCGATTGCAGAGCGCCTAGCGCAACTCCCATGGCCGCCGCCACGCCGATAGCTGGCGCACCTCGAATAATCATGTTTCGAATCGCGTCGGCCACTTCGACGTAATTACGGCACGTGACAAAAGCAACTTCTTGGGGAAGGCGAGTTTGATCGATCATCACGACGCCATTCGGCGTCCACTCAATCGTTTCAATCGTGTTTTGTGTCAGAACAGCGGGAGAACTCATTTTGTGGAGGTTAATTTCGAGACAGCAAGCGCGATGACAAAGACGGCGTTGTACGAGCCGTGCATCACAGTGGATGGAATGATTGAGTTCGACGCAGAGCGAACCCATCCTAGAACGGCTCCTACAATCGATACTGCTAAGGCGTACTGCCAGGCCAAGCTGTATTCCGGTGCATGAAGGGCTCCAAATACAATGGCAGTCATCAAAATTCCAGCTACCACGCCGAACGTCCGAGACAGAAGCGGCTGGATGAATCCGCGAAAAAACAGTTCCTCAAAGAGCGGAGCAACCGTAACCGCCATAATTCCAAATAGCACTAAAAGCACCGGCGAACCCATCAGGCTCTCGACAGGGGAAGGAACTTGCGGCGTGTGGACCAGGTAAGCTAAAGCCGAAACGAGAAAAGCGAGCAGAACACCTCCCACGGCTGCCACCGCAAGATTGAATTTACTGCGGCACCATCCTAGCGAGGCAAATACAGGTTTGCCGTATTTCAGTCCAAATACTAATCGAAAACTTAGATAAACAAAAGCATACAGCACAAACTGCATCGGCAGTAATAGCGGACCTTGATCTGTCTTCAACTTGGGGTAGACAAGGGCAAAGCCGCCGATAACAAGCAGGATAAAGAAAATGGAAGTTACCAAAAGTCCAATGACCAGAGCCAAATCCAGATAGTCCCAGAATGGCACGCGTGCCGGCTTGTCATCGGCAGGAATATTAATGAATGGTTCTGTAGGAGAGAAGCCTTCTGTCTCAGGCAGCATTTTCTGTCTTCATTACCTTTCGTAGTGCTTGGGCAGTGTAGCTGGAACAATTCTTAAGCAATTCTTCGGGTGTGCCGGTTGCGACAATTTGCCCGCCTCCTTCACCACCCTCGGGACCCAAGTCAATCAAGTAATCCGCGCTCTTGATCACGTCTAAATTGTGCTCGATTACCAATACTGTGTTGCCGAGATCCACCAGCCTTTGCAGCACATCGAGCAGATGGCGGACGTCTTCGAAATGGAGTCCGGTGGTTGGTTCATCCAGCACATAAAAGGTTTTGCCGGTTTGCCGTTTGCTCAGTTCTTTAGCCAGTTTAATTCGTTGCGCCTCGCCGCCGGACAGAGTCGTCGAGGATTGCCCCAGGTGTATGTAACCCAAGCCAACTTCCGCTAAAGTTTTCAGCTTGGCATGAATCTGCGGAATATTCGCGAGAAGTTCGAGAGCCTCGTCCACCGTGGATTCCAGCAAGTCCGCGATGCTCTTGCCTTTGTATTTCACTTGCAGTGTTTCCAGATTGTAACGGCGTCCACGGCAAATATCGCATGTTACGTAAACATCTGGCAGGAAGTTCATTTCGATGCGTTTCAGACCATCTCCCTGACATGCTTCGCATCTTCCGCCTTTCACATTAAAGCTAAACCGGCCCGCTTTGTACCCACGTTCGCGTGATTCGGGCAGCATGGCATAAATGTCTCGGATGGCTGAGAAAACACCGGTATAGGTAGCCGGATTCGAGCGTGGTGTGCGTCCGATAGGGGATTGGTCGATCTCAATTACTTTGTCGATGTTTGTTAATCCGGCAATCGAATCATGCGCTCCTGGTTCCTCCCTTGATCCGTAGATTTCCTTTGCCAGAGCACGGTAAAGGATATCGTGAATCAGAGTTGATTTTCCGCTGCCGGATACGCCAGTGACAACCAGAAGAGTTCCGAGAGGAAAATCGGCGTCTACATTCTTGAGGTTGTGTTCCCGCGCGCCTTGTACCGAAAGTTTCTGGCCGTTTCCCGGTCTGCGCACAGCCGGAGGCTTGATGGCAAGATGGCCCGAAAGGTACTCGCCTGTCAGCGAACCGATCTTTTGCATGATCTGGGCTGGACTTCCCTGCGCGATTAACTCTCCGCCGAGACGGCCCGCTCTCGGACCAAGATCAATGACGTAGTCGGCGCGTTCAATCGTTTCCGCATCATGCTCTACCACCAGAACTGTGTTGCCGAGATCCCGTAAGTGGTGCAGCGTATCCAAAAGACGTTCGTTATCGCGTGGATGCAAGCCGATGGATGGCTCGTCCAGCACATACAACACGCCCCGCAGCTTGGAGCCGATTTGCGTGGCAAGGCGTATCCGCTGCGCTTCGCCGCCTGAGATGGTAGCCGAGGACCGTTCGAGACTCAAGTAGTCCAGGCCGACCGCACACAAAAACTCCAGCCGGTTCCGGATCTCCTCGACCACTCGCCCAACAATTTGCGTTTCCCGGTGAGAGAACTGCCAGCCGCGAACCATGGGCAGGGCACGCGCAATGGGCAGCGCCGTGAACTCTGCGACCGAAATGCCCTTTACCGTTACCGCAAGGCTCGCTGGTTTTAAGCGTCGGCCTCCGCAATCCAAGCATTGAGTGGGCGACATATAGTCCATAAGCCACTCACGGTAGCCTTCGCTTGCGTTTTGATAAGTTTCGTCGAGAAGTTTTAGAATTCCGGGAAACTGCGTATTGCCATCGACGAGCGCCGCGCGTATTTTCTTCGGCAGATTTTCAAACGGCATCGATAAATCAAACTTTAGATTCTCTGCTGCTTCCTTCAGGGCAGAAGTCATGTACATGGAAGTGGAACCCGGACCCAAGCCGCCCTCCAGCAACGGCTTCGAAGAATCGCAGATGACCTTTACGGGATCGAATCCCCATCTGCTGCCCACTCCATGACAAGTTTCACAGGCTCCATAAGGGCTATTAAACGAAAATGACCTGGGTTCCAGTTGAGGAATACTCGTTCCATCATTAGGACACGCCAGTTTTTCAGAGTAAAGGGTCTCGGCACCATCAAGAACCGCGACGATCACCAGGCCTTCTGCCCATTTCAAGGCTGTTTTAATGGAGTTTTCCAGCCGTTGCTCCACTCCGGGTTTGATCACCAGCCGGTCAATGATGACCTCAATCGTGTGGCTTTGCCGTTTGTTGAGTTTTATTGGCTCGTCGAAGGAGCGTATTTCGCCATCGACACGCGCCCGGAAACCAGCCTTCGAGATCGCTTCAATTTCTTTCTTGTACTCGCCTTTGCGGCCGCGAGCAATCGGGGCCATAATCATGACGCGCTCGTTCTGATGTTGCGCGGTCACTTGTTCCAAAATCTGATTAGCCGTTTGCCGCGAAATTTCGGCGCCGCAAACAGGACAGTGCGGTACCCCGACAGAAGCATAGAGCAGGCGCAGGTAATCGTAGATTTCCGTCACTGTCCCGACAGTAGACCGGGGGCTGCGCGAGGTCGTTTTCTGTTCGATGGAGATGGCGGGACTCAAGCCGTCAATGGAATCTACTTCCGGCCTTTCCATTTGGTCAAGGAACTGGCGCGCATACGGCGACAGCGTTTCCACATAGCGACGCTGTCCTTCGGCGTAAATAGTGTCAAATGCCAGCGAGCTTTTCCCGGAACCGCTTAAGCCGGTAATCACTGTAAAAGTATTCCGGGGAATTTCGACACTGACGTTTTTAAGATTGTGCTGGCGCGCGCCATGCACGGAAATACGGTCGAGCATTGAAGGGCGTTTATCTTTATTGTCCGATATAGGTCCGGCGGGAGGAAGAATGTCATCCTGAAAGTGAGTTATGGCGAAGAATTTCAGGGAGCTATCCGAGCGCGAAATCCTGGCTCTTGCGATCTCATTAGAAGAGGAGGACGGTCGTATTTATGGGGAATTCGCGGAAGGATTGCGCGCGGACTATCCTGCTACGGCAAAGATTCTCCAGGAGATGCAAGCGGAAGAGTCGGAACACCGCGCCAGTTTGATAAGGCTCTACCAGTCACGTTTTGGCGATCACATTCCCTTAATCAGGCGGCAGGATGTGCGTGGTTTTGTGTCGCGTCCAGCGATTTGGCTTACAGGTAATGTGAGTCCTGCGGCTGCCCGTAAAGCCATTGAGTCCATGGAGTCCGATACAAGCCGGTTCTATAACCTGGCAATGGGGCAAGTGACCGACGCATCCACGCGCAAATTGCTGGGCGATTTGGCGGAAGCCGAACTGAAACATTCTTCCACGGCGGAAGAGATGGAAAGTCAGCACCTTACTCCCGAGGCGAGGCAAGACGAAGCGGAAACCCGTCGACGCGCCTTTGTTCTCCAGTTCGTGCAACCGGCTCTCGCGGGTCTTATGGATGGCTCTGTTTCAACGCTTGCGCCTTTGTTTGCGGCGGCATTTGCCACGCATCAAAGCTGGGATGCTTTTCGAGTTGGGTTGGCCGCTTCCGTGGGCGCGGGAATCTCCATGGCATTCGCCGAAGCTCTTTCAGACGATGGTTCGTTGACGGGCCGGGGCCGTCCCGCTGTCCGCGGCTTAGTTACAGGAGCAATGACAACCGCGGGAGGCATCGGGCACACGCTCCCTTACCTGATTCCTCATTTTCAGATCGCCACGACCGTTGCTGTTTTCGTGGTGGCGGTGGAACTTGCCGTTATCAGTTGGGTACGGCAACACTATATGGAAACGCCGCTCTTCCGCGCCGCTGTGCAAGTGGGTTTAGGTGGAGCATTGGTATTCGTGGCCGGAATCCTGATTGGCAAATCGTAAGATCATCGAATGATTCAGTATTCAGAGGCAAGCACGGAAGTGCGCGCCATTTTCGACGACATTATGGTTACGCGAAAGACAGATACAATCAATAATTTCTGGAAGACGCTGGCCCAGCATCCGGCCACCTTACGCCGCACTTGGGAAAACATTAAGGAAGTAATGGCGCCCGGCGCTCTCGATCCCTTGACGAAAGAACTGATCTATTTGGCCGTGAGTGCCACAAACCAGTGCCAATACTGCATGGCGTCGCATACGGCATCGGCTCGAAGCAAAGGGATGAGCGATGAGGCGCTGGGAGAGTTGATGGCGGTCGTTGGTTTAGCAAACCAAACGAATGCGCTGGCGGCGGGGTATCAGGTCGAAATTGACGAGCAGTTCAAGCCAGCAAAATAAATGGCACGCAGCAGTGGTAGGGCTTATGTTTTTGTTCGCTGGAGCGGCTCATCACGGCAGCCGGCCCGTCTCGGCGAAGTGGCTTGGGCATTTGAATACAATGACCGGCTAGGCCGCTTCAATTGCTTTTACTACGGCGCGGCGGAAGCTGCACGCGTTCAACCGCGGAACTCTCCGCTTTTTCCATACGGCAAATGCCTGACGTTACCGGAACTCACGAAAGCGATGTCGCGGGAGGGATTCACGAAAACGGGCTTTGATGAGGTTAAAGTATTCGAAATAGAAGAGCCCGATCCGGAAACGGCGCTACAGTTTTTGGTGCAGCGTTCTGTCACGCCCGATGAGCTTGCCGCGCGGGTTAGTT
>JBJMGL010000199.1:0-2391 GCA_045807985.1 Bryobacteraceae bacterium | reverse complement strand
GACGTACTTTCCGAACACCGAGTTGGCCGCCAACGCGCAGTACTATATGGGAGAAATTGACTACAATCGAGGCAGTTATAAAAATGCGGTGCAGGCGTTCGATGCTGTTCTGGAACGGTATCCGAATAATCCCAAAACGGCGGATGCCCGCTATATGAAGGGCATGGCGCTGGCGAAAGACGGACAGCGTACGCGCGCAGTTCAGGAATTGCGTTCGCTCGTCCAGAGTAATCCAAATACTGAGCAAGCCCGTAAAGCCACCCAAGCGCTGCGCGACCCGAGGCTGTTTCCATCGAACTCTTCCAGCCGTCGCGCCAGCCGTTGACAACCTGATCTTCGATATAATGCCCGCACTATGTGCGACTTCACGAGAAGAAACCTGCTGCTGGGGACTACGCTCGCGGCGGGCTTGAGTGGAGCAGAGGCTCAGGAGTCATCGGCACAGCCAAAGTCCGCGAGTGAAGTAAACGAAGCTGTCCCGATAGCAAAGGACATATTCTTTCATCAGGGCGACATTGAGCGCCAGGGTCACTGCAACAACGGGTGGATTGTTTTTAAAGATTATGTTCTGGTGGTCGACGCGAACTTTCCCTCCGGAGCGCAAAACATTCTGCCGAAGATTCGCGCGATCACATCCAAGCCCATCCGCTTCGCTTTTGATACGCACCATCACGGGGATCATGCCTATGGCAATCAGGTACTGGTGGACAACGGCGCTACTCCGGTTGCCCATACGGGCGTGATTGAAGAGATGAAGCGATACGAAACCGGCTATTACGACAGTAAGCCCGGACGCTGGGAAGATACAGCTAAGTCGCGTCCCGACGTTGCCGCGAGCAGGCTGAATCCTCCATCGGTCCTATTTCCACGCGAGTTGTATTTTGACGACGGCGAACATCGAGTCGAGTTGCTTCACCTCGGCATCGCTCACACGCATGGGGATGCCGTGGCGTGGCTTCCCAAGGAACGCATCCTGTTTACCGGCGATGCGTGCGTCAACGGACCTTACAATTTTGTGGGTGACGGCAATGTTGAGCAGTGGATTGCGACCCTGGCGGCAGCTAAGAAACTAGGCGCGCAGGTGATCTGTCCGGGCCACGGGCCGCGAGGCGCTGCCAGCGTAGTCGAGGACCAGCAACTTTTCTTCCAACAACTCCGTGAGCAAGTCGGTGCTCTCGTCCAGGCGAAAAAAAGCGCATCCGAGATTCAGCAAGCGGTCCCGCGAGTTCGCGAGAACTTGACAGCGCAGGCGCAGATTCGCCGTTATGTCGGCGAAGGACTATCCGCTCAGGCCGAAAAGGTTTATAACGAGATGACCGGTCAAAAGTTTCCTGACAATAAGGTGGCGCATGCCGCCAGGCAGTTGCACCGGCACTCTCATTCTTTGCTGAGTGCGTAGGGAAAAGGGTCCAGTTACCTATTTTTCCAGCAAAAAGACTGTCTGAATTTCCGGATATTCGTGCCTGGTGATTGTTAGTGTTCGGAAATCGAAGCTTTGAATATCGGAGCGCGCCTCCATGCCCTTGGCCTTAATGGCTCCGCATAGCGTTTTGACGAAAATATCCGGTCCAAACGTATGCTGCTGTTCCGTTGAAGCAGGGGTGATTTTCGTCTCTAAATTGAATCGGACTTTAGCGGCGTTGCGCCAGCGCGCTTCCGCTCCCGGGTGACTCTTGCCCGCACCGCTCTTGTAATACTCCACATAGTAAGCGGCAAAATCGAACAACTGCTCCACATTCGTCGGCGCATACGGGCTGTTTAGTCCTTTTGCTTGAGCGAAAGCCACTGCTACAGGAGAAAGCACCAGGTCATTTTTCTGTTGTGGACCACGAAAGGTTCTATCGCAGATGAAACGCTTCTGTGCTTCAGCCATCGTGATGTCTTTGATCCATACCCGGTTTGCTTCCGTATAGGGAGACCCATCCGCATGGCGGCAAGTCTGCGGATTGATGAACTGCTCATGGCTGATTAATGAGACACGGTCCGCTGTCACGCCCGTATCAGTCTCAATTGTGGTAATCAGGTTATCCAATCCCGCTTCGAAAGCTGGCAGGGTGTTCTCCGGGCGCAGATCTCTTCCGCCGCGATGCCCCTGCGCATTAAATCGCGCAAAGTAGCCCTGGTCCTTTTGAGCATTCATCAACTCCTGTCTCAACAAATCCGGACGGTCCGAGATGATGCCGTCAATTCGCTGTTCGATTAGTTCGCGCATCCGGGCAGGATTGTTCACCGTCCAGACTATGACGGGAAAGCCGGCCGCCTGCACAGCCTTAAACTTAATGGCTGGGTCAGCGCCACTTAGCAAGGAATCGGCGGGTGAAAGCACCGGAATGCATTTTGACCCACGAGCACCTGACTCCTGCTTTGCCCTCTGCAAAAGTTCAATGACAG
>JBJMGL010000198.1:0-17385 GCA_045807985.1 Bryobacteraceae bacterium | reverse complement strand
GCCGAAAAAGAAGATAACACTTCGTTCATGCAGTGAAACAGACTGCAGAAGTCAACCCAAGCTGACGCTGTAGTTCCGACCGTTCGATTGTCATCCTTTCACGGTCTGGAGTCAATAGATTTAATCCAAAATCATCAAGACTTCGCAAAGGCCGCCAGCAGTAATGGTACGACCAAATGTGCTATGCTCATGAAGTACTCATTACACGCACGTGGGCCTGTGGCGCAGTTGGGAGCGCGCTTCCATGGCATGGAAGAGGTCGACGGTTCGAACCCGTCCAGGTCCACCAAACTCTTAGCAACTTACAGACAATTTGGTAGCAATACCAGTCGGCCGGAACCGCACGGCGCTGTTTGCACCACTTGGGCGTGGATGCCACAGGCATGCCAGTGGAAATCATGACTCCCGGCAAGAACCAGAAGCACTATCTGGCGGATGGCTGGGACGTTCGCACCGGAATCGTTCATCATTGTTTCGCAGCACGCGAAAACAATCAACTGTCCGGAACCTGCTCGACGCCCTTCACCTCCGCGATCAGGTATAACAGGCTTCGCTATTAGGCGAAAGAATGTAGCCAACTGGCGAGTTGAAGAGCCGAGTAGTCTCCTAGCCGAGCTCAAGCCGACTCTTTTGATTTTCGACACGAAGGAATATTGGTTGAATACAGTCGAAGAGTTCCGTTGATGCAAGAATAATTTCAGTGCTTCACGAAGTGGCTGCCGCAGGGTTTAGCGGGAATTTCAGGTTTTGAGGGCCGTTGTCATTCTTAACAGCATTGAACGTCAGTTTCGAGTAAAAGACCTCTTGATCGATTTCGTAACAAAGGGCCTTTCGCGTGATATTCCGGATGATAGTTTGATCGCTAGCGTAATCGAACATCGGAGAGAACATGACACGGCTGCGAACCCCTCCCGTCAGCGCGGATCTTGGCCTCAAATTGAAAGCGAGAGTACACGGTATTTCCGTTGTCCAACTTCCCGCAGAGCTCCGACTTACCAATGAGGTCCGCCACGTTGTTTATGCTACCAACGATGAAGAACGGGAGCGTACCAGAACGTTTGCAGGATAGAGAATCGGAGGGGTAGTCGGCTTGGGAATCCTCTACCCTGCCCGATATTAAGCGTCTTGAGTTAAGGAATCTTATACTTGCCCTTTCTCAGCTGGTAATATCCTCCTTTTCCGTTGCTGACATAGAATGGAGGGCAGCACCACACTGTAATTGCCAGCGAAACACTCGAACACCAATTTTTCCGAAAGGACGAATCACCGCATTCATCATGACGTTGATTTCTTCGGGCGGTACTTCGGATTTTGTGCTTCCCTCTACAGCGAATTTCACTGTCCCTACTGTAAGGGCAGCCCGAGCCAGAATGCAACTAGGCATTACCCGGTTTGGTAATACTGCCTGATCAACTTCGGGGGGCAGAGTGAAGCTATCAGCACGGAGGTTCACTGCCCCGGTTCGATTGTATCTATCGCAGTGATTGGCTCGGATTGAGAGTGTTCAAAGCTTAGTCCAGATCAGAAATTCGAGGTATTTGCATACAACTCGTACAATGGCTGGATTCCCTTACGACATGATGCACTTATCTTTGTTCTGGCAAGACATATGGCAAAGCTTCGAACGTGTTGCCATGGCTTACGTGCTGACGGCCAGCATCGGGTGGGAGAGCGAGCGGGAGGCGCATAGCGCCGGGGTGCGCACGTTTCCCATTGTTGGAGTGGCTAGCTGCGGATATATACTCTTGCTCGGTAATCAACCGGATATTGGCGCTCAGTCCCGCTTGTTGCAGGGTTTGATTACCGGGATCGGTTTTATCGGCGGCGGCGCGATCCTCAAGGAAGGTCAGACCGTGAAAGGAACCGCAACAGCCGCCAGCGTGTGGAATGCGGGCGTGATCGGCGCTGCTGTCGCGATGAATCGCTATGGGATTGCGGTCACGCTTGCGCTCCTGAACCTGTTTACACTGCGTGCTTTGCTGCCGATTAAAAGGCGACTCGACCGGTAAGGAGGTTCCAAGCTCTGGGTGGTACCAGGAAAGCTGCTTGCTTCGATTGTTGGGGGTGGGAGAAGATGTGGATCGGACACATCGGTAACACTTTGAGCCGGATCGTGGCCTACACTGACAGGCTATGTTAGCCCGGCTCGGAACGTTTATCGTTCCGGCCGGACAAGTTATATGGTCAGAACTGATTCCAAAGATATTGGTTGTAGACTTCGTGATGGAACTGAACTTCCGGCGCTTTTATCATCGTGCCTAAAAGGCGCGGGCAGCGGTCGGCGGAGGCTTGCTTCAGGTCGGCGTAGCGCGCTTTTACATCTTCGCCTAGAAGTTTGTTGATCCACTCGGCGTTGCGGAAGTTGGCGAGAGCGTCGTAGATATTGTCCGGCAAATAACGGGCGGCGGAACGAAGATCCTGGATATCAGCGATGTCGCCCTCTAATCCGGTCTTAAAAACGGCAAGCATCGTCATGTACGGGTTGGCGTCGGGGGCAACGGAGCGGACTTCGACACGGGCGCTCTTTTCGTTGCCGATGGGAACGCGAATCATGGAGCCACGGTCAACTGCGGAAGCTTTGAGCTGGTTGGGTGCTTCGAAGTGCGGATCGAGGCGGCGGTAGGCGTTCACGCTTGCGTTTAAGATCAGGCAGATGTCGTTGCCGTGGGTGAGGATACGGTCGATGAAGTCCCAGGCGCACGCGCTGAGCTTTTCGGTTCCTTGCGGGTCCCAGAAGAGATTTTTGCCGTTCTGCGTAATGGAGACGTTGGTGTGCATGCCGCTGCCGTTTACCCCCATGACGGGTTTGGGCAGGAAACTGGCGGTCAGGCCCATTTTGGTGGCGACCTGGCGGCAGATGAGCTTGTAGAGTTGGATCTGATCGGCGGCGGCTACTACTTCCCCGTAGCTGTAGTTAATTTCGAATTGCGAGGGCGCGACTTCCGGGTGATCCTTTTCGTTCTGAAAACCCATAGCGCGCTGCACTTCGGCGCAGGTGTCGATGAAGGTACGTAGCGGATCGCCGGGAAGCGAGTGATAGTAACCGCCGGTGTTGACGTACTCGAAGGAGTCGGTATCGTGGAAGCGGCGCTCGGCATCTGTTCCATTGAAGAGAAAGCCTTCGATTTCGTTGGCGGCGTTTAAGGTGTAGCCCTTTGTTTGGTGCAGGCCTTGGGCATACGACTTCAAGACACTGCGGATGTCGCCGACGTAGAGCGAACCGTCTTTATCGATGACCTCGCCGAAGACCAGCACCTTGCCGGAGCCGAAGATATCGCCAGGAGCCCAGTAGAAGGCGCCCCAGTCCATACCGAGACGCAGGTCGCTTTCCCGCTGCGCCGTGAAGCCGCGAATGGAGGAGCCGTCGAAGGTCAGGTTGTCCCAACTATTCAGAAGAAATTTCTTGTCGTAGTCGAGCATGTGCAAACGGCCTTCGAGGTCACTGAATAACACGGTGACAGCCTTAATACGCTTCTCGTCGGTCAGGTATTTAAGGCGCTCTTCCTGGATCTGGTCGGCCGGCACCCGGTTCTTACGTTGCTGCTTGGCATGTAAGTTCAGTTCTTCGAGCTCCGAGTAGGGGAGACACAGAAAATCATGCAATGAGGGGGTGGACATTACGCTCCTTACAATCAGTTTTAGTTATGGTTGCGAGCAGGAGTGACCCAAACGACAGAGTTCGGCCATAGTAGCAGAACTCCAGCTACGCGTTTGCTTATGAATAACCCGTAATTATCGCATGCAGGGGTAGCGGAATCTATTGTCCGCACGGGTAAAGTGTAGTACGGAGTGTCTTGTAAGATTTTGAGGGAGTTTACAGGAGGCGTTATTCCATTAAAGAACGCGCTAAGACTTTTCTGTGGTTTTCTTTTTTGCTTCGGTGTTATGGCAGCTGAGTTTCCGCAGGCTGACATTACGAACGGGATTGTCCGGGCGACTCTATATCTGCCGAATCAGGATAGCGGGTATTATCGCGGCGGGCGGTTTGACTGGTCCGGCGTGATTTCGCGTCTTGAGTACTCGGGGCATAACTACTTTGGGGTTTGGTTTCCCAAGTATGAGCCGACACTGCATGATGCGATTACAGGACCCGTGGATGAATTCCGTTCTCAAGACGGCGGCTTGGGTTATGCGGAAGCGCAGCCGGGGGACTTTTTTGTGAAGATCGGGGTCGGGGTTCTTCGCAAGATCGACAATGAGCCCTATCAATTTGCGCGAAGTTACCCAATTATTGACCATGGCAAATGGATTATTCGCCCTGGGGTGGACCATGTTGAGTTTGTGCAGGAGTTAACGGGCGTTCGCGGGTACAAGTACGTTTACAGTAAAACGGTGCGGCTCGCGAGCGGCAAGCCTGAACTGATTCTGGAGCATAGTTTAAGGAACACAGGTAAGCGGGCCATTGAAACAGAGGTCTACAATCACGATTTTTATGTGATTGATCGGCAGCCGACCGGCCCTGATTTCGTTGTGAAATTTCCGTTTCAGGCGAAGCCTGATGATGATTTGAAGGGCCTGGCGGAGGTTCGCGGCAATGATCTGGTTTACCTTCGGGAATTGCGGGACGCGCCTAAAGAATCGGCGGCTACTTATATTCAGGGCTATGGCAGTGAGGTGAAAGATAACGACGTTCGGGTTGAGAACAGCAAGGTGAAGGCGGGGGTGCGCGAGATGGGCGATCATCCGCTTTCGAAGTTGTACTTCTGGTCGATCCGCAGCACAGTTTGTCCGGAAGCTTATATCACTCTGCGGGTAGCTCCGGGCAAGAAGGTGAGCTGGCGGATTCGGTATCAGTTTTATACGTTGCCGTAAACTGCTAACAAGGATGGCCAGGCGGAGTAGTTGATATGTGTATGAAACTTCCTTTATATCCGCGCAAAACAAAGCCTTCAGAGTAAGGTTGAAAATAGTCCTATCGTATCCCGGGGTCGGCAAAGCACATCAGTGCTCGCTCTACGGTTTGCTGGTTGACGTACTATCTTCCTGAAGGGTCATCGGTGTGCATGCCGCGAGGCTGGCATAGCCACGGCAGCCCCTAACAACCTATTTTGGGATAAACCTGAGTTCGGTTTTGTTGATAGGAGAAATGAGATTGCTCGATAGGACCCGGTTTGCCTTCCTCTGTTTTCACCAAAAGCTATAAACGGTTTTGCATGCTTTTGGTTACAGTTGCAAGCAGGCTGGTTTGACGCAAGCGCAACTCGCAAAGAAACTCTCCAAACCGCAATCCTTTGTCTCGAAGATGGAGCGCGGCGAAAGGCGTCTCGATGTTGTTGAGTTTGATGCTGTGGCGAGAGCCCTTGGAGTTGACCCCATTCGATTACTGAAGCAGTTTTACTCGGAGCGTCAAGGTGAAGATCGTTCATGAAGAATTGCTGATGAGTTCCGGCTCCTTTGTGCAATCCGGTGAATGGGCAAGCATGCGCTCATCTCAATGGCAATCCAATGACGGAACTCTAAGCCAAGCTCAGATAAGTATGCCCCAACCTATTTTGGGTTATTCGATCAACACTGCCGCTGAAGCTGCTTACATTATCCAAATCCAATCACATATTGACATTGCACTGTGCTTACCTGCACAATCGCTGGGACAGGCTTCGTTGAGCGTTTATAGAATTGCCTAAGTAATCCCAACTGGAAATTCTTTATACTGGGAGATACCGGTCTGAAAGGCTTTTCCCTTTTCATGTTGTTCCTTCAAACGATGAAGCGGCAGAAGCTCCTGAGCTTTTTCCTGCTGCTGTTTACTCTTGTTGTGGGTATTGTGATCGGTACGCTGGTCAATACGGGCGTGAAGGCTGACCGGCAAAGCACGTCGGGTGCTCCGGATGCCACGCCTTTGACAATTCCCCAGGCGGTTCCGATTACCAATGATTTCACGAAATTAACGAAGCGTGTGGAGCCTTCTGTTGTTTATATTCAATCCGATTACCTGGCAAAACCGGGTAAGGGCACTCGCCGGCGTAATGACAATAACGGCGCTGAGGATGACGACAATGGCGGGGCAGAAACTCCTCCCCGCAGCGGCGATCCGTCTGATATGTTCCGGCGTTTCTTTGGTCAGAAAGAACCGCGCTCGTTCCGCACCGAGGGTTCCGGCACGGGCTTTATCGTTGACAAAAACGGATATATTATTACGAACCATCATGTAGTGTCGAAAGCGGATCGCATCAAGGTCAAACTATCCGGCGAGGAGATTGACTACCGGGCGCGAGTGATCGGTTTCGACTCGGAGACGGATCTGGCGGTTCTTAAGATTGATACGAAACAGCCTTTGATTCCGGTGCAGATTGGCAACTCCGATAGCGTGCAGGTGGGAGACTGGGTGATTGCGATTGGTTCGCCATTTGGTTTGCAGGCGACGGTAACGGCTGGTATTGTCAGTGCCGAGCGGACGCCTCGCGACCTTCCCGGCGCTGGATCATTTCAGAATTTTCTGCAAACGGACGCGGCGATTAATCCGGGCAACAGCGGCGGGCCTTTGCTGAATGTGCGCGGGGAGGTGATTGGCGTGAATACCATGATCGCCACCCACAGCGGTTCCTATGAGGGAATCGGTTTTGCTTTGCCGTCCAATATGGCGGCCAAGGTGTATAACGACATTATCCGCTCGGGGCGTGTGGTGCGCGGCTCAATTGGTATTCGCTGGAGTCGCGGCACGAACGACTCCGATACGCTGCGTGCGTTTGGATTGGATCATGGCGTTCTGGTTGAATCGGTGGCGGCGCGTGGTCCGGCGGGGAAGGCAGGGCTGAAGGCCGATGACGTGGTGATCGCCATGAATGACAAGCCGGTCCGGGATGGCGAGGAGCTGGTTACAAAAGTAGCCGACCTTCCGATTGGATCACCGGCCCTGTTTACGGTTGATCGCAACGGCAAGAAGCTCGATTTCAATGTAACCATTGAGGAGCGGTCCAAGGTTTGGGAGAACGAGCCGCAGGTAGTGGAAAATCGCCCGACGGCTCCGGAGTCTTCCAAGCAGCGTGTTGCTCCCGCCCGGTTTGGTATTACGATTATGCGCCTTACTCCCAAAGAGCGCAAAGATTTGGAGATTGCGGCGAACGATGGAGTGAAGGTTACTTCGGTTGATCCTGGGTCTTTTGCCGATGATATTGGGATGACTGAGGGCGATGCGATTCTTTCGATTAACCGCCAGCCGGTGACATCGCCTGATGACGTGATGAAGTTGCAGGCTTTGTTGAAACCTGGTCAGCCGGTGGCGGTTCATGTGGCACGCGGCCCCAATGGAAGCGGACGCCGTGCGGCTCCGCAACGGTATTACTTGTCGGGGCGTTTGCCGGAACCTTGAATTTTAGGAAACAGGTACATGGCTTTCCCAAATGTTGGTGCCTTTAAGCCAGCAGCTTGGCGGCGCGCTTGGCAAAGTAGGTTAGGGTGAAATCGGCTCCGGCGCGGCGGATAGAGGTCAGGGACTCGATGATTGTTCTGTCGAGGTCGAGCCAGCCTTTCTCGGCTGCCGCCATGATCATGCTGAATTCTCCGCTTACCTGGTAGGCCCCGATGGGCACTTCAAACTGCATGCGCGCTTCCCGAACAATGTCCAGGTAGGGCATGGCTGGTTTTACCATGATCATGTCCGCGCCCTCTTCTAGGTCGAGCGTGATCTCGCGGAGAGCTTCGCGGGCGTTGGCTGGGTCCATTTGATAGCTGCGCCGGTCGCCGAATTGCGGGGCAGATTCCGCTGCTTCCCGAAACGGTCCGTAAAAAACGGAGGCGTATTTGACGGCGTAGGACACGATCGGCGTGTTAATAAATTCGGCTCGGTCCAAAGCGCTTCGGATCGCGTCCACCCTTCCGTCCATCATGTCACTGGGGGCGACTACGTCGGCTCCTGCTTCCGCGTGCGAAACGGCTGTTTTTGCCAGCCATTGCAGGGTTTCATCGTTATGGACATCGCCGTTTCTAATCAGGCCGCAGTGACCGTGGCTAGTGTATTCGCAGTTGCAAACATCCGTCATCACTAATAGTCCAGGGACGTTCTCTTTCAATGCTCGAACGGCACGCTGCACGATTCCGTCAGAGGCGTAAGCGCCGGATGCGAGCTCGTCTTTTTCTTCGGGAATCCCGAATAGGATCAGGCCGCCTATGCCGAGTTGCTTGCACTCCTCCCCCTCACGCAAGAGGTTGTCAATCGAAAGCTGCGCGTTGCCCGGCATGGAGCCAATCTCGCGCCGGATGCCCTCTCCGGGACAGACGAAAAGCGGAAGAATAAATTGCGATGGAGCTAGTCGCGTTTCCCGCACCAAGCTTCTGATTGACTCTGTTGAACGCAAACGACGGGGCCGCTGCACTGGAAATGCCATGAATTTTCTCGTGATTCCTGCTTTTAGTGTGACAGACGCGACAGGCTCCCTCACAATATGGGTATGGCCGCAAAAGCGGGAAAGCGCTGGTTCGTTACAGGCAGGGTGCAGGGTGTGGGCTTCCGCTATTTTGTCCAGCACAAAGCGACAGCTTTGGGATTAGCAGGGTGGGCGCGCAATCTGGAGGATGGTCGGGTTGAAGTTTATGCGGTGGGCAGCCCCCAACACTTGAATGATCTAGCCGCTGCTTTGCACCAGGGGCCGCGCATGGCGGAAGTACGAAGCGTTCAGGAGAGCGAGGCCACAGTTGATTCACTCTCCAGTTTTCTGATCCGCTGAAGCGCCGTAAGGCTATGCCGTTGCCGCTGCCGCCGGAAGGGTCTGGCGCTGCACGTCTTCGGTTTGTACTGCGTTGTTAAAGCTGTATCCGAAGCCGCGTACGGAGCGTATGTATAGCGGGTTGGCCGGGTCAGACTCAATCTTCTGCCGTAATCGCAGGATGTAAACGTCAACGGTGCGATCCGTTACTGCGCGATCATGTCCCCATACAGCATCCAGCAGCTGTTCGCGGCTGAAAACTACACCCGGACGGCTCATCAAAAACTCGAGCAAGCGGAATTCGGTGGCGGTTAACGTTAAGGTGCTTCCGTCAAGCCGGGCTTCGCAACGGCTGCGATCCAGTTCCAAGGAGGCTGCTTTCAAGACGCGAGTGGCGCTGGTCTGACCGCGAAACTGAATCTTGATGCGGGCGATCAGCTCTCGCACAAAGAAGGGCTTGACGATGTAATCGTTCGCGCCTAATTCCAAGCCGACAATGCGATCCGTTTCGGATGCTCGCGCTGTTAAGAAGATTACGGGAGTGGGCGCCAATTCCGGATGCTGGCGGATACCTTTACAAATTTCCAGCCCGTCCGAGTCCGGGAGCATGATGTCGAGAAGAATTAAGTCCGGCCGTTCACGACGGAACAGCTCCAGTACGCCTTTCCCCGTTTGGGAGCCAACAACACTGAAACCTTCTTTCTCCAGGTTGTATTTCACTAATGCATACAGATCGGCGTCATCTTCAATCAGGGCTATCTTTCGCATATCTTAAGTGGCTGTCACAGTCAGAGTAACTGAGACCATGTTACAGGATTGTTACATTTCTGTGAATTACACCTAAATATTAGGCTGTCGTAAGGATTGAGAACAAAAACGAACTCTATGGTGGCAAATGCTGAAAAGTAAGGAACAGTTTCCTGGCTTGCCTCCACAAACAGTTACACCCCAACGTATCTTAGCGGCTTGATAACCCGATAATTTCCGGCGGCTTCCGTGGGTTTTTAAACGCAATTCTTACCGACATCTAATATTGAGCGCGTCGTACTCTGGTATGACCCCTGAATGAATCGACGTAAGTTTTTCTTCCGTAGCGCGGTTATCGGCGCGGTTTCTTCATTTGCCGATGCCCAAGATGTAGAAATAGCTTCCACATTCGAACTGGATGAAATTTCTGTTCCGCAGCTACAGGAGCGATTCAAACAAGGATCGCTTACGGCGGAGCGCGCGGCTGAATTATACCTGCAGCGAATAGAGGCAGTTGACCGGAAGGGACCGGCGCTTCGCTCGGTAATTGAAGTTAACCCGGATGCTTTGGCGATAGCGCGGTCACTCGATGCTGAATACCGGGCTAAAGGGCCGAGAAGTCCGCTGCATGGCGTTCCGGTTCTGTTGAAGGACAACATCGACACGGCGGACCGGATGCAGACAACGGCGGGTTCACTGGCGCTGGTGGGCAAGCCTGCCGAGCAGGATTCTTTTGTCGCGGAGCGGCTGCGCGCGGCGGGGGCTGTCATTCTTGGCAAAACGAATTTAAGCGAGTGGGCTAATTTTCGTTCTTCGCACTCGACCAGCGGATGGAGTGGACGAGGCGGGCAAACGAAAAACCCTTATGCGCTGGACAGGAATCCGTGCGGGTCCAGTTCGGGTTCCGGAGTGGCCGTGGCCGCCAATCTCTGCACGCTGGCGGTTGGCACGGAAACAGACGGCTCGGTTGTCTGTCCTGCTTCGATGTGCGGAATTGTGGGAATTAAGCCGACGCTTGGATTCATCAGCCGCGCAGGGATTATTCCGATTGCGCATAGCCAGGACACGGCGGGTCCAATGGCGCGTACGGTTCGCGAGGCTGCCCTTTTACTGGGCGCGCTGGCAGGGGCCGACCCGCGAGACAGCGTTACGCAGACCGGTGCTGGAAAGTTTTTTACGGATTATACGCCCTTTCTCGATCCCAATGGATTGCGGGGAGCCCGCATTGGCGTTGCGCGTCAGTATTTTAATATCGGCCCGGCAGTGACGGCGGTGCTGGAAGATTGCATTCGTTTGATGAAGAGCGCCGGCGCGGAGATTATCGATCCTGCCGACCTTCCCACATTTGAGAGCTGGCGCGAGACGGAAACGGAAGTTCTGTTTTATGAGTTTAAAACTGATCTGAACGCGTATCTGCGCACACGCAGGGCCGCTGTTCAGTCCTTGGAGGATTGTATCCGGTTCAACCGCGATCATCAGCGGGAAGAGATGCCCTATTTTCAGCAAGAACTAATGGAACAGGCCCAGGGGAAGGGACCGCTTACGGAGAAGGCTTACAAAGACGCGCTGGCAACGAACCGGAAATTAACGCAAAAGCAGGGGATTGATGCGGTACTTGGTAAATTCAAGCTCCATGCGATCATGGGTCCCACGGCAGGGGCGGCCTGGCTTACTGATTGGGCTAACGGGGACCGGGCCGATAGCGGTTGCGCCTCGCCGCCTGCTGTCGCGGGGTATCCGCACATTACTGTTCCCGCCGGTTTTCTTTTCGGGCTGCCGCTGGGAATCTCGTTTTTTGGCGCTCCCTGGAGCGAGCCGAAGCTCCTTACCATTGCTTATGCGTTTGAGCAAGTTCGCAAGGCGCGGCGAAAACCACAATTTTTGCCGACAGCGGAGTTTTCCCTTTGAGCAGCAGTGATAAGTTATAGTTCTTGCTGTATGGAGCTGGTGATTTCGGGGCCAGAGGGCATTTCGAGAAAGGTTGAACTAAACACGCGCGCCATTACGCTAGGGCGATCCGCTGATAACGAACTTGCTTATCCGGAAGATCCCTGGCTTTCGCGTTATCACCTTTCCATTGAATGCAAACAGAATCAGTGGTTCATCAGGGATTGCGCCAGTCGTAATGGAACATATCTTAATTCCACAACGCTGAAAGAGCCGCAAAGACTGAAAGCGGGCGACCGTATCTCAGCCGGGCATTTAACGATTGAGATTGCTGATTCTCATCCCTCGACGGAGATTGTCTCCTTTGTGCCCCAGGAAGCGGCTGGCTCGCTGCGCGGAACCACGATTGTTACTAACCTGGATAAGGTTCTTAGTAAGACGGTTAAAGCCGTGCATGAGCTGCACGAGACTCCGCTTAATACGATTCGCACAGTGCAAGCGTTGATACGCGCGGGTCAAGAACTCGCTGGTCATCAGTCGCTCGATGAACTCTTTCCCGTGATTCTGCAGCTTGCCTTGTCAGCCATGGGCTCGAAGCGGGGCGTCATTCTTACTCTGGAGGGTGAGGAATTAGTGATCCGCGCCAGCAAAGGCGAGGAATTTGTGATTAGCACGGCGGTGCGGGATCGAGTCATCAGGGAGAAGTGTTCGCTCGTGATCAGCGATGCGCAGGCGGATGACGCGCTGAAACGCCAGCAGAGCATTATGATGCATCGTGTGCGCAGCATGGTGGCGGTGCCGCTGCAAACCGGCGACCGGGTGATTGGCTTAATTTATGTCGATAACGGCGGCAATGTCCTTCGCCCATTCCAGCAAGAGGATGTGGATCTGCTTACGGTTATGGCCAATGTGGCGGCTATTCGAATCGAGCATGCCCGTCTGGCGGAGGTTGAGCAGCAAGAGAAGCTGATGGCTTCCGAACTTGCACAAGCAAGCGAGATTCAGCAGAGTTTGCTGCCTGCGGAAGCGCCAGCTTACGATGGCTACGATATCGCCGGTTATAACTTGCCTTGCCGAACGGTGGGCGGAGATTATTACGATTTCACGCCTTATAAGGACGGACGGCTTGGATTGCTTGTAGGTGATGTTTCCGGCAAGGGCATGCCTGCCGCATTGATGATGTCGAGTTTACAGGCACGCATCCAGATGTTGACCGAGACACAACCTGATCCGGCGACGGCGGTTACTCTTCTCAACCGGAACTTGGCCGGGCGGTTTCCCATGGGAAGGTTTATTACTTTCTTTTTTGGACTGCTCCATACGGAATCCGGCAGGTTGCTTTACAGTAACGCGGGACATAATTATCCGCTCGTCTTGCGCGCTGACGGGCGGGTGGAGCAACTGCCGGGGAGTGACTTAATCCTTGGTATCACGCCCGATGTGCGGTATCAGCTTCGTGAGATCAATTTAGAACCAGGCGACCTGCTGGCGCTCTACAGCGACGGCGTGACAGAAGCGCGCAATGCAGCCGGGGAAGAGTTTGGTGAACATGGACTGGCCAGCTTTCTAGCGCAATGGAAAGAGGAGTCTTGTCAGAATGTTATTCACGCCTTAGCCAGACATGTCCGCCTTTGGTGTGAAAACGCGAGTTTTTACGATGATTTCACGGTTGTTTTGGTAAAACGCAATTAAAAACGCCGCCCTTGTGGGGCGGCGTGTGTTGAGTTTGTTTTCAGGAGCAACGGCAGAAAATTTATTTGCTGACCGGTGGGGCTGACTGCCCTGGAGCAGCTATCGTAGTAGCTCCGGAAGTGGGAGCTATGCCTGGGGCTGCCCCGCCTGCGCTGGGTGGAGTTCCGATTTTCACGCCGATTACTTCGCCGGAGACTACCAGTTCCACACGCCGGTTTTGCTGCCTGCCAGCGGATGTATCATTAGGCGCCACCGGATAGTTTGGGCCATATCCGACAGCCGTCATATTGTTTGTGTTCAATCCCTGGCGAAGCAGGAAATCACGCACGGTGTTCGCCCGCTGCTCGGAAAGTTTTTGATTGAACTCCACTGTTCCTGTGCTGTCCGTGTAGCCTTCCACTTGCAGGTTTAGTCCAGGATGAGAGATCACAATACCTGAGATTCTAGCTAGAGCTAAGCGTGCTTGCTCTTTCAAAGTGTATTTGCCGGTGTCAAAGAGCACGTCCTGCAGATTGACAACAAGACCACGCGGCGTTTCACGAGTCGGCAGAACGGCGTTAAACTGCTGCAGAAGCTGCGCACGCAATTGATCTTTTTCCGTAACAGCTTGTTGTCTTAGACGATCTGCCTCCTCAGCAGCCTGTTGCGCTTGAGCGCGCGCTTGATCGGCTTGAGCACGGGCGGCATCGGCTTCCGCTCTTGCTCTTTCAGCAGCAGCGCGGCTTTCGGCTTCGCGCCGAGTTTGTTCTTCCGCCAGTTGTTTCTGGCGCGCTTCTTCTTGCGCTCTCTGCTGCGCTAATAACGCTTGACGTTGCGCCGCAGCCTGCCTGTCAGCAGCATCCTGTCGTTCCTTTTCGAGCGCTAACTGTTGCTGTTTACGAAGGGCAATAATACGGGAATCCTCAGCTTTTTGCACGGCTTCTTTCGAAGTCATGATCGATGGATTCCACTGCTTGCGATCCTTGTAATCCTGAGCCTGCTGGAGGAGCTTGACAGCATCTTGATAGGTATCACCGCCGTATTGATCGGCCTTCGCGTACTTGGCAATCTGTATGGCATTCATTGCTTCGTACATCCATAAGGGACTCTTCTTATCCGGCTCCGGGATGGGGTGCTGCTGTGATTCAGGAACCTGATAGGTGTATTGGCCACGTTTTAAAAGCTCATACTTGGCATCAATCACTTCGTACTTGCCGCGCGTGTCCTGGCGGACCACGTTTTCCATGACGACAACATCGCTCGGCTGGCGGACTGCAAAGTACGGCTCCGCGGCAATAATCAGGCCGAACGATTGAAGTTCGGTTGTTACGTTGCCTTTGAAACTGCCATCGGAATCGAGCACGACTTCACCTAAATTCGCGGCATGACCATCGGGAGTGATAGCCCATAGAACGTAAGTGAGAAACTCTGGGCCGAAGGTTCGCGGAGATGGCAGTTTCTTTACATCAACCTTGATTTCCATGTGCCCGAGGCGGCTATTGACTTCAGCGGTACCTTTCGCCTGGGGAGCAATGGATGTGCCTTGGAAATCGACCTTGGTCCAGCCATTGCGGTTGCGGTAACTGATTGCTTGAACAGAACGAGAGGTAACTTGAACACGAAAAATCGGGTTAGCGTTGCTGGACGCAGCGGGTGCGTTAGCCGATTGTGTCGGGTTCGACTCTTGCCCTAGCAGCGCTAACGGCAGTGCTAAGGTGAGCACAGGGTAAAACAATTTCATAACACCTAATGTCCCTGCACGAATGATACCAAATTTTAAGACGAGTTTTTCTTTCAGTTACAGGAACTTACGAGTTTTTCTCGGTAGTTTTTGCGTATAAGCTGATCGTTTCAATCGGCATAGCCATATTATCTCGGTAGAACTAAGTTTACGAGCCGCTGCCAAGCGATAGATTTCGTACCGCTAAGATCGTATTGTGACTACGCCTGAGTTGCACACCCCCGAGGCGAGCCCGGTTCGGCAGTTAGCATCACCGCTGATTCCTATTTTTTTGATTGTGGCCGTGGATATTCTCGGTTTCACCATCATTTTGCCGCTGCTGCCTTTTTATTCGGAACGGTTGGGTGCTTCCCCTGCCATCGTTGGCGCACTGGTGTCAATTTATGCGGTTTGCCAGCTGATTTCGGGTCCTATCCTGGGACAACTGTCTGACCGAATCGGACGCAGGCCGTTGCTCCTGGTGAGCCAAGCGGGAACTTTGATTGGGTTTCTGATCCTGGCTTATGCGCAGAATATCTGGTTATTATTTCTGGCGCGCGCGATTGATGGGGCGACCGCCGGAAATTTGACAATCGCTCAAGCATATATCAGCGATGTAACAAAACCGGAGAATCGCGCCAAGGCATTCGCGGTCATTGGGATTGCTTTTGGCTTCGGGTTTCTGGTTGGGCCTGCTATTTCGGGATATTTAGCGCATTTCGGTTATCAGGCTCCGATCTTTGCGGCTTCGGCGCTTTCGTTTACGACGATTCTTTGCACGTTTTTTCTGCTGCCCCGGCGGGAACCGGTCCATGAGCATACGCAAGAGGAATTAGATAATCCAGGACCGGGCGGAAAGCGATTATCGCTGCTTTCCTGGGGAGAATACCGGAAGTATTTTCGAGATCGCGAGATCGCGCGTTTGCTGATGCAGTGGCTGCTTTTCTCTTTTTCGTTTTCCACTTTCATCTCAGGATTTGCTTTATTCGCGGAGCGCCGGTACATGTGGGATGGGCATCCGGTGGGAGTCACTGAGATCGGCTACATCTTTGCGTTTTCCGGCTTTCTTGGCATTATTATGCAGGGCGGAGTGGTGGGCAGGCTGGTGAAGTGGTTGGGTGAAAAGCGCGTCGTTCAAATTGGCTTTATTACTTCCGCCCTGGGCTATATCGCGGTTGGATTTACGAAGACAGTGCCGCAGTTGCTTTGGGTGAATGCTTTATCGTCTGTCGGCGGGGCTGGTTTACGTCCGGCACTTACCAGCTTAGTAACTCAGAAAGCTGGCAAGCGCGAACAGGGCACGATTATCGGACTTACGCAGTCGCTTATGTCGATTGCCCAAATTACAGCGCCACTTATTTCCGGCCTGTTAATTGAACATCATTATTTGACAACATGGGCTATTTGGGCGGGAGTGCTGGCAGGTCTCGCATTGCTGTTTCAGCCACGCCACTACCGAACGGACCCAACAACTCTTTGATACATCGGGCGCGGAAGCTAGGGCTGAGGAAGTCCGAGTGGATCTGCGCCGTCTTTTTCTGCTATGTCGCTTGCCTGCAGCCTTTTTTTCCGGATCGGCCGCAGTTGCGATTTCGACCTTGGTTAATTGCTCTCGCGGTTTTCGCTTTCCTGTTTGTGCTGGCCCGTTTGGAGACGGGCAAGTGGGCGCAGATTATCAGCCGTGCTCGCGATTGGCTGCCGACCGCCCTTACTTTGACAGCCTTTCAGGAGATGGAACTGTTTCTGCCGAGGCGATTTCCACACCATTATGAGGCAATCTGGATCAAGCAGGATTTCAAGCTGCTTCAAACATGGCACTTACAAAGAGCTATCGAGAGTCTCGGGGTAGTCATCCCTTTCTACTTAGAGTTTTGCTATCTGCTGGTTTATGGTTTGCCTTTCTATTGCGTTGGCATTTTGTACGGTCGCGGGCTGCGGAGATTCGTTGATCTTTTCTTTGTGGTTTATCTGGCCGGAACGCTTGGGGCTTATGCTTTGTTCCCTTTTTTCCCTTCGGAGCCTCCGCGTTTACTGTATCCAGAAGCAGGAATGCCGCACGTCATAAGCTGGGTGCGCCATTTCAATCTTTTCATCCTGTCAAAAGCCACAATTCACGTTGGCGTGTTTCCCAGTGCGCACGTGTCCTCAGCATTTGCGGCGGCGTGGGCCATGTTTGTTATCCAGCCGAAAAAGAAGATATTTGGCTGGGCATTGACGCTTTATGCCTTCAGCGTTTCTCTAGCAACCATTTACGGCCGTTATCATTACACAGCCGATGTGCTGGCGGGAATGGGTGTAAGTGTGGTAACGGGGCTGTTGTGTGCGGCGGCACTCAGGCGAAATTTCCCATCACAAAGCGGCAGTAACGGCGCTGCCGTTTAACCATTGCCGTACGCTCGTCACCTTTTTTCTTGTGATCTTTGTCGATTTTGAGTAATATTCTTGTGCCCGGAGGACCCTGCTTTTGACACTAAATATTACTGGCCTATCCAAAACCTACCCCAATGGGGTGCAGGCTCTCAAAAACCTCACGCTGTCGATTGGCTCCAACATGTTTGGACTTCTGGGGCCCAATGGGGCCGGCAAGTCAACGCTCATGCGTACAGTTGCCACTTTGCAGACCCCCGACTCCGGCGAGGTTTGGCTGGACAACCTGAACATTTTGCAAGAGAAGGAGAAGGTCCGTCAGATTCTCGGTTATCTTCCGCAAGAGTTCGG
>JBJMGL010000197.1:0-4953 GCA_045807985.1 Bryobacteraceae bacterium | reverse complement strand
TTCGGGTTTCCCCAATAAAACCACTGCTGCATTGGCCCTGGAGGGCGTTATCCGCGCGAAGTCGTAGGACGGCTCCTTCGCGGCAGCGTTTCCTGAGTAAAGCCAATAGCGAGCCTCTGCCGTTGACGGAAACTTAATAATTCGTCTCAACCCACTAAGAGTCACAGCCCCCGCTGGCAGCGGCGGATTATCTCCATTGGAAATGACCAGCTTTACATAACGGCTCCATTGTTCCGGGATTTGAACGGATAGCTGTTCACGCTCTGTTGTTCTCAAAAGAACGCCGCCACCGGCAAACGACCACTCTTTCCGGTCATTGCTGATGAATACCTCCACATCGCGGAAAAACATTCCTGGACCGATTGACAGTTCTAAACGATCATACGGCAGACCCTCGAAACCAACGTCGAACAGAAGTGAAGTCGTCTTTGCCTTTGGATCTTCGCTCACAACCGGCGTCAGTGTGGCCATAGCATCACGAACAGCATCAGTCTCATTGCGATAACTCAGCCAAGCCGATTGGAGATAAGCCGGGTCATTCCATCCCGGAATCGTAAGCCGCAGGTAGCGCCGGGTCGATACCGGATATTCAACTATCAAATCCGACACATCACGGTCCTCTCGCGAAATATCGAAGATAAGTCCGTCATTCCGAACCAGCGCCCAGTTCCGGCCGTTGTCACTCGTCTCAATACGTACTGTCTCTTTAAAATTCTTCTGCCCGGTCATGAGCCGTAACCGGTTGTGCTGTGAATGCCCGTTCAAATCCAGCACAGCCTGCACGCCCACATGCGGCGCCATAGCTTTATTTAACAAAGTAGGCGCCAGTTCCACATCCTCGTGCGCACCGGACATTGTTTGCATCTGATAAGGAATCTCGGAATCAGCACGAATGATGCGCAGATCGTTTAGCCGGGCGCGTGAATCGCGGTAAACACTGGCATCTACCACAATTGCCGAAACAGCCGCCCCTTCCTTGACCTGAACCGGTCTTCGAAACTGCCAGCGTTGCACATCGAAATCGGCGCGCAGCAGGCACGAGGCCGCGAACAAACTAAGAATGAGCTTCGTCATCTTTCCATAAGCTCTCAATCAGCCGCCGAAAACGGGAGTACAAGAAAGACGTCCCCATCAGCAACAGCCCCAAAGCCACAAAAGCGGAGATCCGGTAAACGCGTTCCAACTGCCAAACATCAAATAAGTACAACTTCACAATAACGAGCCCAATCAGCCCTAGCCCGGCAATCCGATTGATAGCTGTCCGCGTGCCAACTCCCACACTCACTAGAATGACGGCATACACGCCGAACAAAATCGAAATAGATACCGTCTCCACGCTAAGGAGATTTTGCGGCGGAGTCGATCTCTCGGCCCAGTCAATGATTTCCATTGTTAATCCCCACAACAGAACCATCTGTCCGGCGAAGTACTCCAGCAGCGCCACAGGGCGGGACATTCGCGACACCCAGTAAGCCGCTGCCAACAGGCTGAGCGCTGCCGCCGCAAAAGTCACAAAACGCCTGTTCCAGAGCAACGGGTAGGCTCTGGCGTCCATGAACATAAAGCTGTCAATCACACTTAAACGGATGAGCGCTAAAACAAACACAAACAGCGCGCCCTCCATGACCCGCTGGCTTTGAAAACGCAATCCGATCCACGTCAGCACCGCCGCTTGCGCTGACCAGGCAATCGTGATAGTGAAGCCAGTGAACTGTATCGGTATGGCCAATGTAATAAAGCAAAGCGACATACCAAGCGACAACAGCACCGGACGCATATCCTCTCCGGCGGACGCCCGCTTGCGATGCAAATACGCACCGAAACCAAGATACGCACCCGCTACCATTACGGCAAGAAAGCCGAGATAAGCATGATAATGCCGGTTCAGCAGCGCGTAAGCAGCTCCGTAATAAACAATGCCGTTTAATGCCAGCACCGACAAACGTTGAACAGCAAGCACTTGGCGCTTAGCTGCTAACCACCACGCGAGCCAACCAAAGAATAGGCAGAAAGCAAGCGTGATCCCCAGAAATCTCGAAGGCGGGCCAATCCCGCCAGGGCTCCCTAACTCCCATAGCCCATACGAAAGCCAGAACGAAACAAACGTGACGCTGAGAGCAGGCGGTGCATTCCGCCGCTCCGTATAAGCCAGCCCTCCAAGAGCAATCAATAAGGCAAAAGAAAAAAACACCCCTGCGCTGTTGCTCCACACCAAACTGAGTGCCAGGGCCGCTAAGAACTGTGCGGGAAGAAATAGGAAGCGCAGAGATGCTTGCGAATACAAAGCATAATAGGCAAGTAAAGCGAGCATCGCTACAACTCTCTGCTTATGCTGGGCAAACATGGCCAGGAGCCAGCCGCCATAAATAAGAACGGTAGCGGCAAAGCTGAGCGCCTCCAGCACGCGCCAACTCCGAATCCTCGCCAAAACCATAGCTGCCGCACTCAAAAGAAGGACATAGCCGAATAGAAACCATGGCCGATCCTCACCGGTGCTCAACAGCAGCGGAGTCAAGTACCCCCCGAAAAGGCCCAATGCCGTGATGGCCTGTGAACTATAGCGCTGCGACAGCGCAATCGCCATGCCCGTAGCTGAAAACATCAGCAGAAAAGCAAAACCTTGCGGGATCAAACGATAAAAATCGAAAGCCGCGTAAAAAGAAAGGTAAAGGACAGCAATTCCCGTGCCCGTCACACCCTGCGCAAAAACCTGTTGCCCCTTGCGCCACAGGAAATCAGCAGCGCCAAGCGCCGCAAAGCTGGCAAGCACGCCAAGTATGACGCGCCCTCCCGGCCCAATCCAGTTGTTGTCCACCGCCCATTTAAAAAAGAAAGCAACGCCTAGCACCAGCGTCACAACACCAACCCGGTTGATAATGGTCAATCCGACCTTTGTTTCCAGCTTCGGCCCCTCTGGCTCTGGTTCAGAAACAGCGGTTAAGCCGCCCTGCTGGAACGGAGAAGTACTAGTAAAGGGTGGTTGTGTACCCGTCTCCTCTTCCCGTTCATCGGTGGAGGCCATAACAGGTAACGGCTCTGCCGCGACGGGAACCAGCGGCTCCGCACGCAGGACCGCCGCCTCAATGCGAGCTAACCGTTGCGCAAACTCATCCTGCCTTCGCCACAACTGGGCAAGCGAGTTTGCAATCGCATCCAGTCGTTCCTGTTCTGGAATGGGCATGAGAACCAGTAAATCATCTCCAAACAAGCATCAGTCTTGCTCGGCCTTGAACCCAATCGAATTGCCAGCCCATCCGGCGCCCTTCCTCCTGCCGTAACTTGCCCGATTGGCGCGAATAGTTGCAATAGCTTTCAAGAAGTAATCTTCCACCGGACGCGCCTCTTTCTGCATTGCTGCCTGATGATGAGCGAACAAAAGCTTTGCATCCTCCACAACTGCTTTCAAATCAGCGCCGGTCAACCCGCGGCTTGCCTTTGCAAGGGAAGAAACGTTTGTTTCCGACAGAGGCCGCGGAAGCTCTGCCAGCCTATCGCGTAGAATAACGGCCCGCGACTCCTCATCCGGCAATCGTGTCTCCAGCCAAAGCTCAATTCGTCCCGACCGGAGCAGCGCCGGAGGCAGGCTGCCGACCTCCATAGCCGTCATCATCACGCAAACTCGTTGCGCGCTTGCGCTTTCCAGACCATCCAGCATAGTTAGCAGATAGCGGTAGAAACCCTTGTGCGCATCCTCAAAAATGACATCGGCATCGTCGATAAAGATCACCGAGGGCGAGTTCTTCTTTGCGTCCTCGAACACCCTTTCCACTTTCTCGTAAAAATCATTGCTGCCTGCGATCACTGTGCCATCAATCAAGAAAAATTTTCCCTTCAGCCTGCGCGCTAACGCTCGTCCGATGGTGGTCTTACCGGTACCGGGAGGCCCGGCCAGCAGTACGCCGCGTTTTGGCTTTAGCTTCAGTTCCGCTGCCAAAGCATCATTCTCAAATGGCAATGCGACTTTCGCCTCCAACTCGGCAATCAAATTATCTGCCCCCTTGAGATCCTGCCAGTCAACCGCCTCTACTTCTTCCAAATCGACGTTGCTGGTCATATTACGGGAACTGAGATACTCGATAAATTCGTCTGTGCCCCATTCTTTCCCGCGCCGCACCCACGCACACGCATTTCTTAACTGATAGCCATTCAGCGCGGGCGCGAAGCGGAAGATCTTTGCGTAATTCAACTCTCCTGCGCTGCCTAAGTAATAACGGCAGATCGTCTCATAATCCTGCAAAGTAAACTCATCAACTTCCCACAGATACGCTCGTTGGCGGACAGGCTCCGGCACGTACTCTCCGCTAACTGCAAAGAGCAAGCTTTTCCGGCACCACTGAATTTCTCCTAAAACTGCTGTAAGAACAGCATTGAGGAGATGCGCGCGCGGATACTCGTAAGCCTCCACAACACTGGTGATTAAGTGCAGATCGTCTATCAGAACAACATCGGCGTTTTGGAGACTCTCGTCGATTAACTCCAGAAAAGTCTCTTCCAGCGCTGTTGGTTGCCGTTCAGCCAAGAGCGTCATAAACTGTCTCACCGTGACGAAAGCGCCGCCTGTGTGGCGTTGAACTTTACGCAGAATCGTCGTTTTTCCCACGTCAACGCCGCCCTGGAGAACACACACGTTTCCAACAGATAACCCCATCAGCAGTTCGTCAAAAACTTCCTGCTGCACAGGTGTCAATGGCTGCTCTGCAAACACCTCGGGGCCATCCAGCCCTTCTAAAACATTCATCTCCAAAATCAAAGTTTTCTTCCTCGGTTGTATAAACACACGGATAGTGATTAAATAGTTGACCTTCCCGCAAGGTGCAAACTTAACGCGCCGGTGCAGCAAAGAGTTGTATCGGATTTAGATCAGGCGTGCGCGAAAGGAAGGGAAAGCAGGTCCTCTAGCGTCCTGTCCATGTTGAAACGCAAATCGCAAAAACTGAATTTTCGTAGTTGATT
>JBJMGL010000196.1:0-2462 GCA_045807985.1 Bryobacteraceae bacterium | reverse complement strand
GAAAGCCCTCGCTCTGCTTTCCAGTTTGCACAGTGCTGATATTGTCCTTCCTACTACTGACGGTCACGAAATCCGCCTGCGCCGCGTAACCGAACCCAACCAGGAACAGAAGGCTTTACTCGACCTGCTCGGCATCACGGTTCCCGAACACCTCAGATCCCACCAAAAATGTAGTGCAGACTCGGCCATAGCCTGAACTGATTCTAAATGACTTAGCCGATTCTTCGACCCTTTCGTGACGAACTTCGGCTAGCACCCGCAGATCAGCCGGAGAGCGCGCCAGGATTTGAAACGATTCAGGGTCTCCATTTTTATTGGTATCAGCGGAGCAAATGCCGGTGAACTGCACCAGAGAGCCGGGAGACAGGCTGAGAAAATCACTGGCTAATTTCTTGTGCAGTTTGACTGGAAACACCATGCCCGCGTCGTTCGAAAGAACCGTCTGTTCCCGGCTTGTTTTTCCCAGTCCGACCACCTGGCCCCGCATGCGAACCAATTGACCGTCATAAGGAATGTAAAGGGCGGAGTCTCTGGCAAGGGCCAACCCGGCAAAAGCAAGCGATACAGCTTGTAAATGCGTGAACCGGCCTAATACCCGCAACGACAGAAGCAATCCTCTCCTGTCCATATCGACTATGGGTAGTAGGCGTTAGAAGCCGAAGCAGATTAAACTCTTCGATAAATCAGCCTGTACTCGACCGGCTGAGGCAGTTCATAACTGGTGATTTTGACACTCATCGTCAGCACTGCGCGATCGGCTGAAAGCGTAAAATGATTCTCGCGACGGCCCAGCTTTGCCTCAAACACTTGCACAAGCTCCGGCCCAGGTATGAGATGAACCCGGACGGTCTCGCCATCAGGAGCCCGCCAAGGAACCGCCGCTCCCGACAAGGGCAGCGATAAAGCAGGCTCCCCGGCCAGAGTGATACGGAGAAAGCCGCCGGTTTTCTCCATGGAAAACGAAGAGCACAAAACAGTCTTTTGACGAAGTTGCCGGCGCGCTATGGGCCGCACGATAAAATTCATGGTCGCGGTAGCCCGATCAATGGCCTCTCGAAGATCTGCGCTTTGATCTCGGATCAGCACGTAGTGGCCAGCGAACTGATCGGCTGGGGAGAGCGCGGAAGCGCCGGCGATCACGCCTGTAAGTAAGCTCCAACCAACGGGAAGACATCCGAAACGGACCGCCATTTTCCTGACGCTGAGATTGCTCCTAAGCTCGTCGATAAATAAGCTGATACTCGACGGGCTTGGGCAGTTCATCACTCGTAATTCTCACATCTACCGTGAGCACCCGGCTATCGGGCGAGAGCCGAAAGAGATGTTCGCAATGGGCTCGCTTCATTTCGAAGATCTCTAAAAGCTCCGGACCAGGCTGCAAGCGAGCCTGTACCGTCTCACCAAAGGGAGCTTTCCAGAGAACTGTGGCTCCCGATAGAGGCAACGAAAGAATCGTTTTGCCAGCTAGACTGGTTCTGAAAATCTCTCCGCTTCTCCCCATGGCGAATGCGGGGTACAAAACCACCTTTTCGCGAAGTTGCCGGCGCGCCGTCAGGCGGCGGAGGAAATTCATCGCATCGGTAGCCCGGTTGATAGCCTGTTTCAGATCCTCGCTTTGATCTCTGATCAGGACATAACGGCCGGCAAAGTGATCGATTTCAGAAAGGCGAAACGATTTTGCTGAACTGCGGGAAAACGCAGAAGCACTGCCAATCATACTGCTGATCAGCAGACCAGAGGCAACCAGAGCATAGATGCATATTGAACGTGACATGCAGTACACGCCACACTTTTGACTACTATCACTCATTAATAGTTACTGAGTACGGGGAATCGTTTAAATGTTTATTAGAATACTAATCGGGGCAAGCGGTACGATAAAAATTGCGAGTTACTCCAAGCGGGCCAGCAATCCAGCTTCCCCTTTTGCGGCGACTAAAACAGGAAACCCTTGGCCAGCATGAAAGCTTAGAGCAGCACCTCCAACTGCTCCGCCAAGAAATGAGTTTGCAGGATTACCGCAATCTCCTGGAGAAGCTCTATGGTTTCTATGCGTCATGGGAGCAACGGGCTGCGCCTTTCCTCGATCGGGTGTTGCCTGGGTTCTTTTCTGACCGGCGCAAAACTCCGCTATTGGTGCGAGACTTGCTGTATTTGGGCAGTGAACCCGCTGCCCTTCGGGAGTGCCCCAACCTTCCCGCCACGGATTCGTTGCTTCCGCTGCTCGGTTCTCTTTATGTATTGGAAGGCGCAACTCTGGGAGGGCAAATTCTGACAAGGCACTTTGTACGGCAGTTCAACCTTTCCAGTCATCAGGGCTGCTCTTTTTTTGCCGGCTATGGCGTTGATACCGGGTGCCGTTGGCGCGATTTCTGTAAACTTTTAATTTCCCATTCCTCGCCAGAGCATGACACCGTGATCGTGCAATCCGCCATTCAAACATTTTGCTGTTTTGGAAGCTG
>JBJMGL010000195.1:0-3503 GCA_045807985.1 Bryobacteraceae bacterium | reverse complement strand
GAGATCATCACTACGTGCGGGTGCACGGAAGCCATTGTGCTCTGCCTGCGCTCGGTTATGCGAAGCGGGGACACGGTGGCAGTTGAATCGCCTACGTATTTCGGGCTGATCCAAATCATTGAGCAGCTCGGCTTGAAGCCACTTGAAATTCCGACACACCCTCGGACAGGCATGGATCTTGATAGTTTGGAGCGGGTATTAGGCGTTCGGTGAAGCTGGGGCCATATGCGCACTGAAACGGCTTTTGCCTTGGGGATTCCTATCGGCGCTGGCGGAACACGCATTGCAGTTACTAAGTTTCCGCACACGGTTTCTGATTGCGATGATGTTTGCTGCGAATTCTGTTGCAAAAAGACACTTAAGTAGTTGCTCTTTATTAGCGCCTGTTTGCAAGCGCTAATGTAAGAACAGCCCTTAGTTTTTCTGGTACAATTTAACCGTCGCGTCATGAATCACATTATGTGTATCTCGATACGTTACTGTGGTTGTTCCCACTAAAGTGAATCCGGCTGGCGCAGGTGCAGTAGAGGGCAGCGTGAGATAAGTACCCGACACCAGACCGACTCCTGCTGGGCCTTGCGGACCTACAGGACCCACGGCTCCGGTTGCACCTGCCGGACCTTGCGGCCCCGCTGGCCCTGGACCACCTTGGGGGCCTTGTGAACCTTGTGGGCCGGTTGGACCCCGATCACCAGGTGAACCTTGTGGCCCCGCTGGGCCTGGATCACCTTGTGGGCCTACTGGGCCCGTGGCTCCAGTTGCACCTGCTGGGCCTGCTGGACCTGCTGGACCCTGCAAATTCGCTAACGGTATCGTCCCGAGTTGACCGCTTGCATCAATAACAACCGGATTACCGTCTGTTACACTTACGCCGGCGATACCAGCGATAAAGGTAGCCGTCTGAGAACCGTACCCACCGCCGAAGTCGCCTCCAATGCGGATCGTATTGGACTCACCTTCAACACCTCGGTTGCCAACAGCGATATTGTTATTCCCTGTAATATCGGAGCCTGCCCCGGAACCCAAGGCGATATTCTGGCTGCCGGCGAGGTTGCTCGCGAGGGCGTCAGAACCGACGGCTGTGTTGGAGCTGCCGGTATCGTTAAAAACAAGCGCGGCAGAACCGACGGCTGTGTTGAAGGAGCCCGTGGTGTTCTGATAAAGCGCCTCAACACCGTTGGCCGTGTTCCAAGCGCCGGTTATATTGGTACCGAGCGCATCGAAACCATTAGCCGTATTGCCGCGGCCGGTCGTGTTGCTATAGAGCGCATCAAAACCGATGGCCGTGTTCAAGCCGCCGGTTGTAAGACTAAACAGCGCATCATCACCCTCAGCGGTGTTGCCGTTTGGATAGCCCCCGTCCGGTGCCGGACTGATCGCTTGTGCACCTGGCGATAGTGCAAAGCCGGCAAGCGCGAGCGCGATGAAAGTCAAAGTGAAGATCGAAGTTCGAGCATGTTTTATGAGCAGCTCCGTTTGTGGCTGCTCAACTGGGGTGTGGATTGCTGTGTTCATATGTTTCATAGATGCCTCCGTTGTATTGTTGCTTTTAATGCTACATCTGAGCCGCGCCTTCTTTTTTGGCAGCCGCACAAATGTGTTTCTGTCCGGTAAAGCGGAAACGGCGGTCGAAACCCGCCATGTTTTCTTGACGCGGAAACCACGACCGATTTGTAGCGTCGCTTACGCCACTGTTTTCGCTGCGCATCAAACGCTCCGACGGAACGGGCGAGTACGCGAGAAAGGACTATTGAATTTCAATCACTTCGACAATCATCATCGGCTCTTCTCCTCGTGCAGGGCTACCGCTTCGTCGCCGCACCCATCAACCGCTCCCATTCATAAACTCCCGCGAAACCTCACTTCGCAGGCTGTGTTGAAACTCAGTCGTGCGTTCATCTGGCGGCGTTTTCCACCTTTCGTGTTATTAACGTTCCGATATTGGCTGCGTGAAATGAAGATGTGTGACGCCAGTGGGTCGTGCTCAGCGCGCATGGTTTCGACAACCGCTTCCACTTCACGAATCGCCTTGATAAGCTCCTCTAAGGCGCCGTGAAGCTGCCATGAGCGCATCTTGTTCAAGTGAACATATTCGCATTCAAAGATCAATATTTCCTCTCTTGCTCGTGCTTGTCTGCCTTAGCGCGGCGCCGACTGGGCAGAAAGCACCAGCTTCTAAACCGTTCGAGGTCTCGACAATTGCGTGTTGGAACCCGACGAATGAATTGATGGGGACAGTTTCCGCGTTCGGTTGCCCGACGGTCGCTTGGAAACCTTTCGTCTGTATTTCCTGGACACCACCGAATCGCGCTGACGCGGCAAACGCTCCGATGAGCAAGCGGCGTATTTCGGACTAACGCGAGTACAGGCAATCGAACTTGGCAGGCAGACGAAGATATTCACGGCAAGCGCTCTTGCAGAACCGTTCACGATCTACACACGCTGGCGGAAGGTTTTTGGACCAACTCCCTACTATGCTATCGTCATGACCCCAGGCGGTCGTGACTTGAACGGGACTGCGTAACGGCCCGCGCAGAAACGTGCGTGCCGATGCAAAAGCCGACGGCGTTTATGGAATTAGAATCTGGATTCGCAGCGCGACCTCGTCGGAAATCAGCTTGCTACGCAAATCTGCCTCTGGACAGGCAGCCAAGCGTAACCAACCATCACGACTGCCCGGCCCTTTGGCAAAGCGCTTTTCGGTTTTAGCAACGTAACTTGCGCCGCAAGGCAGCCAAGCCGAGCAAGCCGAAACCGAGCAAAGAAACTGTTGAACCGCCATCGGGTACACTCGGGCCCGGGAGCGGCCCGATCTGGAGCGTAAAGTTCTGGTTCGCTCCATCCCCCCACATCCATACGTAGATGCCGGGCGTCACACCGAGGCTGGCCAAGGTCGCGTTGTTAAAGGTCATTGTATTCAATAGAGGATTACCGGAGACATAGCCAACGGGCACGACAAGAATTCCCTTGAGTCCGCTAATGGCCACAGAGTTTCCGTTGCTAGCGTCGGCTAAGAACAAGTGCCCGCTGCTCCCGAAACTCGTCGGTCCGGTGAATCCACTGTACGAGGGTAGCAGACCACCCACAGGGTGTATGCCTATAAACCCAATACTTGCTCGGACCCCGCTTGACCCGCCGTCTATCTTGCCTGCGCCAGTCAGTCCGGACAAGTTAAAGGCTCCGCTTCCGTTTGCCACGACGTTGGACCCGATTTGCTCCAGCGTCATGGTGAAACCTTGGGCAGGCTGGACGCAGAAGAGCGACGTGACGGCAATTGCGAAAAGTGTAAGCGGTAGGAGTTTCTTGGGTAAGGCTTTCATGACTTCCTCCCCCTTAGCGACGGCGATTTGCGCCGCAGCGCAGCCAAGCCGACTAAAGCGAAACCGAGCAGAGAAACTGTCGAGCCGCCATCAGGGACACCCGGGACGCCCACCGACCCGATCTCGAGCGCGAAGAACTGGTTCTCTCCATCCCCCCACGTCCATGAGTAGAAGCCGGGCGTC
>JBJMGL010000194.1:0-3837 GCA_045807985.1 Bryobacteraceae bacterium | reverse complement strand
CTCGAAAACGTCAGGAGGATACCAACTTGGCGGCAAGTGTAAAGTGGCAAGCTTCGGTAGAGAACAGTCAGGCAGGTAAGCATAAAAATCCAGGCCATGAAAGTGAATGAGGTCGACCTGGTACTTTTCCAAGGCTTTTTGAATCTCAAGCCGGTGAGCCGCCTGTGCCTCTCGCCGGACCTCCTCCGTCATCTCACCATCAGCGACGGGCGTAGCGATCAGTTCACCACAAACTATTGATCCTTCCGCGGCAACCACGATGGAACGATGCCCTCGTTGCGCAATACCCCGCTCAAGCAACGCTAGAATCTGTTCCGCGCCGCCTGTCGAATCCATACTGACCGGCAACAACGGATAAGCAACGCTAAGAACGTTTAAACAATCCATCCCAAAACATTCATTTTGCAATCTGAACGTAAAAACACCTGAACGCACGACGTAACGGGAATGCCTGCCAATGGATCTCCACGTTAGGAAAACACAATGGACCGAAAAACAAATCCTCCCGATTCCGATGAAACTGCCAGAAGGAAGCATCCCTACGCCGGTGATGAAGACATAACCGACATCGATGCGACCAGCCCTGATCTCCAAACTTCCAATAAGTCCGGCAAACACTCCTCCGCCGAAAAATTAGCGGCGTCCCGCCCTGAATTTGGAGCCGGTCGCGGCGCGCAGCCCGTCTCGGGAGCTTTCGGGGATGATCCGTCCCACTCCATTACGGGACGCAACGCCGGTCCAAACACAAATCAGTTTCGATGCAACGCCTGCGGACGCTATTTCAACACTCAAAGCGAGTTGTCACAGCATGAGACTGAATGCCGGACCGCGAAAGTGGCCACCGCAGCAGGCCGCGAAGATCTGAAAGAAGAGGACTCCCGGCCGCACCAGCCGAACGACGCCGAATCGAAAGAACATCCCTTCCAACACGGAACCAAGCAGACGTAGCGCGTGGAAATTTGCCGGGGCTACTCTTCTGGCAACTCCGCCGCTCCCGCCAACCGTCCCGGCGTATCCGCCAATACATACGCCAGCACCGCCAGTACCGCCACATTCTTCCGGAAGTCTTCCGGATTTACTTTATCCACGGTGTCTGCCTGCGTATGGTGCCAATCAAAATAATGTTCGCCCGTAGTCGTCGGACTCAAGGAAGGAACTCCTCTACTCACCAACGGCTCAATATCGCTGCCGCCGCCTCCCGCATTGACCTGATTCGCTTGAATACGGGAAAGCAATTGACCGATTTGCTGACAAACCTGCATCGAAGCTTGTTCTGCCTCTGACGGCGGTTTAGGAGCCGGAACAGCTAACTCTGGTGTGGGACGCCGAGGCCCCCGGAACGGACCATAACCGAAGCCCAAGGGGCGCTCCGCCCCTTCATCCATCTCAATCGCCGCCACATGGTTTTTGATCTTCGCGCCAATCCACTGGAGATACGCTTCGCCGCCGCGCCCGCCATTCTCTTCGTTTACCCAAAACACGACGCGAATCGTCCGCTTCGGTTTTAACCCCAAACGATGAAGAAGCGCCGCTGCCTCCAATGTCGCCATGATTCCCGAACCGTCATCCTGCGCGCCTTGTCCCACATCCCACGAATCAATATGTCCGCCCATCACTACCACTTCCTCTGGATGCTCGCTGCCCGGTATCTCGCCAATCACATTAGCGGCTTCGGCATCCGGCTCCATGTGAGCGGACATCTCCAGATGCACTCGAGGCACGTCGCCGCTCGCTTGCAATCGGCTTAGCAACGTTGCATCCTCAGTGCTGATCGCAGCCGCAGGAATTTGCGGGCTGCCTTCCGCATAGCGAAGCGTACCCGTGTGCGGCTGCTGCAATGCCAGCGGCGTAATCGATCGCACCAGAACAGCCACGGCTCCCACCTTGGCAGCACGCGAAGCTCCGGCGACCCGGTAAGCAACTGTTTTCCCATACCCCTCATAAGGCGCATTAAAAACCACAATCTTGCCCGACACTTTGCCGCCAGCTTGAGCCAATTCATCAAAATTGGAAACAACAATCGCATCCGCCGTAATACCGGAAGGAGGAGTGCCCACGCTCATTCCCAGTCCAAGCATGTGCAAGGGACGGTTGACCGGAGAAAGGATCACGCCCGACTCATTGCCCCGTACCCAATGAGGAACTTTCACCGGCGGCGTCGTAACGTTTTGCAGCCCGTCTTTCTTCATCTGCTCCGCCGCCCATGCAATTGCTTTCAAAAGATTTTCAGAACCGCTCAATCGGTTTCCAATCCGGTCACAAAGATAGGTCAGCTTCGCATAACCAGCTTGGTCCTGCAGAGCAGCATCAATGATCTGATTCGCCGTACCTTCATACTTTTGAGTAATGCCATCTGCCTCCGCACCGCTGCCCACGAAGCAACTAAAAAAAGCAAGCGCAACAAGAAGCAACGCACGAGTACTCATAAACGTGTCAGGGTAACACGGTTTCACCACGCGCTTCAGTTTTAGTGCTATCAACTAGCTCCCTTACTCCCTGGAGGAGTATTGTCGAGCTTCGCTTATGACTATTAGCCTGACTGTGCGACTGGCTCCGCTTTGGCTGATCCAGCACGCTCATAATGTCCGGCAAACAATCAAAATCTCTTCTGCCCATCGTGTGGCAAACCGCTCTCCTAGCTTTATCTCTCACAAGCCTTTCTCACGGTCAAACGACTGCGCTCACATTTCGTCCCGTTGGTGCTGAATACAGCCTGGCCCTGGACCGGATCATTATGATCTCCTCCAATCCCAACCTGCTTCACATTTATGATCCAAGCAGCAATGCGGATACGACGGTACGATTGTCGAATGCACCCTTGAACTTTTCCGTTGGTCCCGATGGTTTGCATGCGGCTGTTGCCTATACTGCTTCCGTTGATTACATCAATCTTCAATCAGCAGCGGCCGAACGAAATTATCTTGTATCAGTAAGCACCGGGAGTCCAGTCATTGGAGATTACAGGATCGGAAAGGTTGTGCTGGGCACGACTTATTTCTACATTCTGTCGAGTGGTAATAGCGGCTTAGCAATTTCCGTCAACTTATTCATCCGGCGCAGTTACAACCAGAGGCAACGCCATTGTGTTCAACGGACGCTACAACTCCGCGATCAATGCAATTTACGCAGTGCAGCAGTACGGATACAACTTGGTCCGATACGATGTTTCTACGGGTCCTATCTCGGGTGCAATAAATAGCCCGTACATCAGTAACTTTTCCACCTGTGGAAATCTTTGGTTCTCCTCCGACGAAAGCCGCATTTACACCGGTTGCAGTGCTGTTTTTCATGCTTCCACCGACGCAACTAAGGACGGTCTGGCGCGGGGCATGCCGGGCGTCGAGTGTGACCGTGCAGCCTGCGAGCGAGAGCAGCGACAACCGCGCCCGCCCGGCCGGAATCTGGTTACTTGGGGCCTCGCTCGCCCACGGTCCCAGGGTCAGCCGGGTTTGCGAAGCAAAGGCGCTGACCAAGGGCCGCGGCGCTCCTCCGGCCGCCCCGTCGCGGGCGCCCCGGAGGCGCCGTGCCGTCGATGGCGACATGCCCCTTCCCCACCGCGCTGAATTGCTCCAGGTCGCTTGCCAAACAGGCGCGGAAGGCTTTCGGAGCGAGCAACCGGACTACCCGGCGGAAGGTGTCCGGCGAGGGCGGCCCGTTCGCCCGGTCGAGAAACTCCCGCCGCACCTCCTCCTGGGCGGTTGCCAATTCCGCCCTATCCACGCCCCTCTCCGCCCCGCACAGACAGGCGCAGAAAGCAATGGCCAAAATGTCCAACAGCTGATGATGCCGAGCCTGCGGACGGCGTGGGTCTGTCAGTTCGGCAAACGCCCGGGCGAT
>JBJMGL010000193.1:0-11785 GCA_045807985.1 Bryobacteraceae bacterium | reverse complement strand
TTGGCTGCATTTGCAGGCGCCAGTTCTGTACTATCTCAGGGCGGGCCTTTGGCTGATTGGTATTGCCGGCTTTGTCGGCTATTTCTTTCTACGTCCTGGGCAGCGAACCGATGCACCGGCAGGCGCTGCGGCTGATATTGATTACACCTTCGCTGAAGCTGCCAATCGTATGCAGGCAGCACAGGGTATTAAACAGCTCAATAATCTTCCGGCAGTATTCCTCCTTGGCGATAGCGGCTCGGCAAAAACCAGTATTCTTGCCAAATCGGGTTTGGAACCCGAACTTCTGGCTGGCGCTGCTTATCAAGATTACGTTGTCACGCCTACTCGGGTCCTTAATGTTTGGTATTCACACCGAACGCTTTTCATTGATCCGGCTGGCCATGTGATCGAAGACGGAGCGTCACGCCGCAAACTCTTTAAAAAGTTTGCGCCTCGCCGCCTCAATTCTGCGTTTTCCTCGAAGCTGCCTCCCATTCGGTCGGTGGTTTTTACAGTTGATACGGAAACCTTTCTTCGAAGCGGCGCGGCCGAAGCGCTGGCCGCGAAGTCGCGGCAGTTCCACACAGTTCTGACGGAACTTTCAGCGGAGTTAGGGTCAAGCTTTCCGGTTTACGTTCTGTTTACAAAAGCCGACAAGATTACCTACTTCCGCGACTTTGCCGAGAATCTTACTGATCCGGAAGCATCAGACATCTTTGGCATCACTCTGCCAATGGAACCAGCCGGTAACGGAGGCGTCTATGCCGAAGCGCAGACACGCCGCTTGACGAATGCCTTTCAGGAACTTTATTACTCATTATCGGACCGTCGGCCCAGCTATCTGGGACGAGAGCACGATTCCGCGAAGCTTCCGAATGTATACGAGTTTCCGCGAGAGTTTGCCAAGCTCAGGCCGTTGCTGGTCCCATTCCTGGTTGACCTCTGCCGTCCAAGCCAACTAGGAATAACGCCCTTCCTGCGTGGTTTTTATTTCACCGGAGTTCGCCCCCTTACGATTGCTGATTTAGCGCCTGCTGCCCAAGCGTCTCTGATTGAGGAACAAGACATCGATGCGGGAGCGACTCGTATTTTCAATCCTCGCTCGAATGAACCATTCGGTCCTGTTCAGGGCCAGGCCGGGGGAGCTAGTTCGCGCCGGGTTCCGCAATGGGTTTTCCTGGGGCACCTTTTCCCGAATGTTATTTTGTCTGACCAGCCCGCTACGACGATGGCGCAGCGCAACGTTAAAGTGAACCTTGCGCGCCGTATTTTGCTTGGCGCTGCCGCTGCTTTAGCCTTATTCATGGCTGGCTGGTGGAGCGTCTCGTATAGTAATAATCGCGCGCTGGTTGGCAATGCTGTCGAGGCAGCTCGCGCCATTCCGTCAGCCGGTCTCCCTTCAGGCCAGCTCGCCTCTCTTGATTCGCTGCGGCGCTTGACGCGGGTCAGGGATACACTCGACACATTGAATCGCTACGATCGCGAGGGCGTTCCTTTCAACTATGGCGCTTTCCTATACGCCGGACACGCTATCAGACAGCCTTTGCGCGTTACTTATTACGCTCTCTTTCGTAAGCTCCTGCTAGCTCCCACGCAGGAAACACTAGTGGGTATCTGCACGAAGCCGGAACAGTACGAATCACAGGGTTACAGCTACCTTTACAATTCGTTAAAAGCCTATCTCATCACGACGGATCATCACGAAAAGAGCACGGTTGATTTTCTCGCTCCTGTTCTGCTACAGCATTGGCCCAACGGTCAGCAGGTGGACAATGACCGCCAGGATCTGGCGCGCCGTAACTTCGAATTTTATGCGGATGAATTGCGGGATGCCAATCCGTTCGGGCGCTACGCCAAGCCCGACGCTATAGCTGTCGAAAATGCCCGTACCTTCCTGAAGCGCTCCAAGCAAGAGGACCGTATTTACCAGGCACTTCTGGCGGAAGCAGGCCGGGGTCAAAAGCCGATCATTTTCAACAGTGACTATCCCGGTTCCGCAGAAACAGTTATTAATACTTACCGTGTTGATGGAGCATTCACAAAAAACGGCTCCGCGATGTTTGCCAAGGAACTGGAAGATCCCGCACGCTACTTCAGCGGTGAAGATTGGGTGCTGGGAGAAGCCATCAATGCGGCACAGGACCGTCAAAAATTAAAAATGGATCTTACGGAGCATTATGGGCGGGATTTGACGAAGAAATGGAGAGAGTATCTTAATGCCACTTCTGTCGTGCCTTTCGGAAGCGTACCGGATGCCGCTAACAAGCTTGCTAAGCTCAGCAGTCCACAATCTCCGCTGCTGCAAGTTTTATGCGTGGCATCTGAGAACACGAAAGCGGCGGCACAGTCGTTCCAGCCGGTACAGTTTGTTACTCCTCCACCCTGCTCGGACAAGCTGGTTAATTCGGCAAATAACACCTATATGCAGGGGCTTATCAGTTTGAAAACGTCTTTGCAGGCAGTGGGACCGATTGCCAATGCCGATCCAAACAACCTCAATGCAGCCAATGCTTCCGCCACGCAAGCGGAAAATACGGTCAGCAATCTCGCGCTGAGTTTTACTCCAGATCCTGCTGATCCCAAATCAAATGTTCTTTCCAAAACGACACAAATTCTTCGCGAGCCGATTACGCGCGTGCCGGTTTTGCTGAAAGCGGGAGTCGGAGCGGCGGCTAATGCTGCGGCAGCGGACCTGTGCAAGTCTATACGGCCCATGCTGGATGAGTATCCGTTTAATTCTCAATCCAGGGTCGATGCCACACTGCAGGACGTCAACAGTTTTTTGAAGCCGCAGGACGGCAGATTATGGCAGTTATATAACAGCCAGCTGAAGCAATATCTGATTCCGGCTGGAAACGATTATGTGCGCGCATCAGGACAGCAGGCTGCCGTAACTGATACTTTTCTGCGTTTCTTCAACCGGGCCGCGCATATGTCACAAGCCATGTACAAAGGTGATGCTCAACAGCCAAGCATGAGCTTTTCCATGCAACCGCTTCCCTCGCCTGATGTTACGCATGTCACGCTCAGCATCAACGGGCAGACACTTTCCACCGATTTAAAGACGGGAGCGCGTTCACAGACGTTTGCCTGGCCGGGCACGGCCGCGACGGCTTATTTGGGCGTTAGTTTTGGTAACGGCCCAGAGTTCGCCATTGCCCAAAGCAACGGCCTTTGGGCTATCTGGCATCTGCTCGACACAGGCGAGCACCTTCCGCAATCGAGCGGCCAGCTCGAATGGCAGTGGACGCAGAAAACTTCCGCTGGTGTCACAACGATCAATGGTCACCCGGCTACGGTTAAGTTTGCGTTAGACTCGCAAAGCTCCCAGATCTTCCGGCCGCAATATTTCAGCAGCTTGGGATGCGCCAGCAAAGCCGTACAGTAGCTAATACTCGGCAACGATCAAGGTGAGTTCTTCGCTTAAATCGTTGCCCCAGTGAAACCGGTTCAGCTTAAGGTCGCGTGTGTCCGGTTCCAAGGGCGAGAGGTGGTCGAGATCGGAACCGCGAAAACCTTCATGCCGAAAGAAGTAAGATTTTGGCCGGACGAGATAACGATAGTCACCGTGAATAGCGACTAATAAGGGTAATGGCTGGCCGTTCCAAAACCCTCCCCTGGGCCGCCACGCTTCGTCCATTAAGAAGCTTGGCAGCGCAAAAACGGAACGGCCCATTGACGTAACCTGACCGCCTGCCGCAATGGAGCGATGAGGCGGCAAAACTTCCAGGGGCAAAGAGGCTGGTACGACTAGACATGGATCAGTTGGACCGAACTCTTTTAGAACGGCGCTGCAAGGGATGACAGTTTTCGGCGGCGATAAAATCTTCCGGTGAAGTTTCATGCTCCCGGTTTGCACATACAGATCACTGCCGTCGGGTGCGCGAAGCAGGAGGCCATATTTACTTCCTAACTCAGCTAATTTTTCACGATCCTGCTCGATAGCTTCGGCACGAGTCATTGAGAGCGATTCCCTTCCCAACTCTCAAGTTTATGCTTGAAGTTGCTTTCTGTTTTCTATTGTGACCATTACCACTTTCCGCTTCCGCCGGGTCACAAATTTCCGCTGGCCAAGTACCGGATGCTGCGGGAGGAGCTTTCGTGTGATGGCCGTTTTCGTCTGCAACCAGCAAGCCTCGCTGAGCGTGACGCCATCCTGCGGGTTCACAGCGCTGACTACGTGAACGGTTTTCTCGACGGCAGCCTGGACCCGCTCGTCATGCGCCGAATTGGGTTTCCGTGGTCACGTGAACTTGTCAACCGAACTCTAGGAAGCGTGGGCAGCACCCTTCTTGCCACGGAGGCGGCGCTACAATCCGGCTTTGGAGGCACGCTGGCTGGCGGTACGCATCACGCCTACAGGAACGAGGGCTCAGGTTTTTGCGTTTTTAATGACTTGGCGATCGCGATCGCCTCCGCTCGGACTGAGGGTGGCATTACGAGAGCGGCTGTAATTGATTTGGACGTTCATCAGGGCGATGGCACAGCTTCCATTTTCGAAGGCGATACGGGTGTTTTCACTCTTTCGTTGCATGGCGAGCGTAATTTTCCTTTTCGCAAACAGAGCAGCACGTTAGATGTTCCGTTGCCAGACGGCACAGGCGACCAAGAGTACCTCCTGACGCTTCAGAATGCGCTGGGTCGGATTTGGAAATTTGACCCGCAAATTGTGTTCTTTCAGTCTGGTGTGGATGGGCTTGCAACAGATCGTTTAGGGCGTTTGGCGCTGACTAGAGCGGGTTTGGCGAAGCGAGATGAAATTGTAATTGGTCAGGCTTGCAAGGCCGGTTTGCCATTAGTGATTACGCTGGGTGGCGGTTATTCGGACCCAATTCAAGAGACGGTACAAGCGCATGCACAGACATTCCGTATGGCTGCAAGCGTTTACGGCGCAACTCTATAGGTGTTAGTTTGAGAGCTGAAATTCGGCTTAATTCCCACTTGTCCGATAATGCTACTTCGCGAGGACTTCAGGAAGGCTTGCACTATTTACGGTTCGTCAACCGTGCCTGATGGTACGTTTCGGTATACTTATCGGCCCAGAATATGGAGAACGCCATACGCGATTAGCGCGATACCAAGTGCAACGGCGGAAAGCCTTCCGACAAAGGACGGAGCGGGATTTTCTCGTTCCTCCCTTGTTACGGTCATATCGGCATCATTTAGCAAGGATTTTGCCCTTATACCCGAAACGATACTGATGAATCCCACCGCTATCGAAAGCCAGTTCAGCATAGGTGTATTCAAGCACGAGTATCGAAATACAGCAATTTCGGATAATGGCCCGGTTCGTCTTTCATCACTGGCATTTTTCCGAAATCGCCACATATCGTGCAATAAAAAATACCCAGTTAATCACTGAAGCGCCGGAAGAGATCTTCAATGAGTTCTGCACCCTGTACACCGCTCCGGCTGACAAATACCTCAACGCCGATTTGTCCATCCTCATGGAGTTCGATTTCCCATCGCTCTCCCGGTACCGCCACTTCGATCATGATGGCCCCTTCGGTGGGATCAGAAAGCGCGTAGTGAATATTGGCAGCTTTCAATTGTGCCAGCAGAGCGAGTAGGTCATGAATGGTGGCGGACATGTACTTCATTATCTGGAGGCGAAAACGATTTGAGCGCTGAAAACAGGGTTACCGGAAAGTAACCTCTTTTGAACAAACAGCACAATTGGTGCTCTCAAGGCGTTAAATTTACGCTTATGGCTTAGCTCCCCAACCCAATTGGTTTCCAGAGCCATAGGTGAACCAGGTTTGCAGAACCTGATTCCCGTCGTTCTCCAGGGCGATGCAGTGGAAGGCGCCAGCACCAGGGGCGCCGAAGCGGAGATCCGTTAACTCAACGCGCTTGCCGGTCTTGCCGTCCAGGTCGACGGACGCTTCGGACCAGATCGGGAAACGGGCGAAGTAACGGAAATAACGAAATGGCTCTTCATTTTTGACGCGGTCGATACTAGGCGTGGCCGCTGGCTTGAAGTAGGTTTGCGCATTCAGCATATCCATCTCTCCGTAGGAGTCCACTGGGATCGAGAGATACGCTCCGGTGGTTTCCACGGCTCCGTTCCAGCGGAACGGGTTGAATGGCTTGGGGAAAGCGGCGGCTTGGACCGGCAGCGCTTCGTCGTACAGGCGGGATTCCAGTTTTGTCACAGCGCGGTGATGAAGGGTGGCACGAAAACAATCGAAGAGGATAAAGAAGGCCAAGGCAAACCGGGCAGTGCCCCGCCCGGGTGGCGTTCGGTCCCCGATTTCACGGCTGACCAACCAAGCGAAGAAGGGCCACAGGGCGGCAAGCAGCAGCACGGCCATGATCGTTCCGTCGTAGAGGTAGTTCAGGTCCAGGTGAAACCAGCGCGACGAGAAGGGCAGCAGCAAACGGATGCCGTAGTTGTTGGTCCAATCCATCAGCAAATGGCTGGCGACTCCCGCGCAGCCTAGCAGCCAGGCGCGCAGGATCGGAAGCTTCTGGCGGAACAGGGCGGCCACTACCGCCACCGGCAGGGCAGCCATGAGCGGCAAGAACAATAGGGAATGCGTGTACCCGCGATGCGCCTCGAAGTAAGGCAGTGAGCCCTGTGTTAGCGCCAGGATGTCGATATCGGGTGTGTTGGCGGAAAGGATCAGCAGGGTCGCCCCTCGCGGGCAAAGCCGGTCCAGCCCCGCGCGGGCCATCGTCCAACCAGTGAGCGAATGAGTAACGTTATCCATTCTCGGCGCTCAGGCGCAGGCGGGAACGGCCATTAGGGATTGCTCACGTGCGTGGTATTGCGGTGGAACCAGCAGCGTTAAGGCATCAGGAATGATTTCAGCGGTCATGGGCAGCGCCCCAGCCAGTTCGCCGTCCACCTGCACATAGACCGGCTCACCGGAGGGTCGCTGGCAGATCACAGTTCGTCCATACAAAACGCTGCAGCCGTTCATGCGCGCCGCCTGGCCTAGCGTGACGCCCACGAGATAAGGCAGGTAGCGCATGGCCTTGGTGCCGCGAAATAGCACTACTTCAAAGTCGTTGCGAAACAGGGATGCGCCGCGTGCGATTTGGAGGTCACCACCATAGCTTTTGACACGGCTGATGAGCGCGAAACTGGCTGTATGGCGCTTGCCGTCCACGATGACTTCAAACTCCGGCAAAGTTCGCAGCACTTGGGCAAATCCACAGAGATAATAGGCGAGTTTGCCAGCAGCGGCTTTCAAATCCAGATTCAAACGTGAAATGATTTCAGCGTCCAGCCCGGCTCCCGCCATGCAAACAAACCCGCGCTGTTTGGGTCCGTCGAAGCGTAAGCCTCCAACCGCCATACGATGTGGCTTGAGTTGACGAATGGAGCTGGCTGCGCGCTCCATATGCATGGGCAAGCGAATTTCCCGCGCTAACACGTTTGCCGTTCCGCCAGGGAGGATCGCCAGGGGAACTCTTGAGTGCAGCATTCCATTGGCTACTTCATTAATTGTTCCGTCGCCTCCGGCGGCAAGGATCAGGTCGCAACCGTTTTCAATTTGCTCTCGGGCCTGTGCCGAAGCACTGCCGGGAGCGGTGGTTGGCACCAGCTGTGCTTCGATGTCTTGGCGGGCCAGAGCAGCGATGCTGCGTTCTAATAAGTATTGCCGGCGTGAAAGCCCTCGAGCAGAGGGATTGTAAATGACAGCGGCGCGTTTCGCGTGGAAGGATTCCAAGTTCCCTATTTTGACATCCTCAAGACTGAAGATGGCTCATCGCTATAAGCATGCCGCATGTCTGATACCAATCTATCTTTTAGAGAACTTCCGCCGAAGCCCCTTGGCGATGCGCTCGCTGAAAGTTCCGAACGGCTGGTCGGTAGTCAGGTAGGTCCAGGTTGCTCCACGCTCGAATTCTTCTTCGTTCTGAAACCAAAGCTGGTCATCCCGAATCTCGGCGGTCATAAATGCCTCCGCAATCTCCTCGTTCAGACGCCGATACAAATCCGCGTAAACCTCCTGCACGCCTGTGAGGAATTCGTAGAGCGGATCGCGACCTCCCCACGAAACCCAATGAATACCTCCCCGCAACTCCGCCACATTCGCCAGGTAGTCAGCCCAAAGATCGTCCATGATTGCCGGGACCAAGCGGCGTCCCGCTGTTTCGAGTGCATTCTCGCCGGCGGTTTTCAGGAGATCCCGATACAGTTCTCCGGGCAGCATGGAAGCGATGCTCCAGCCGGACGATAACAAAACTTCACGGCGCAGGCGGGACACCGCGCGGTGGTGATGCTCAATGACGGATTCATACTTCCACAGCGTCTGTCGGATCTCGAGATTCTGGCTTTCCACGGTACGCTGCACACTGTCGATGTCCGGATTCTCTGCAATACCGAAGCGCACAAGCAACTCATCTTGGAAGCTGAGGAAGAAGCGGGACGCCCCTGGATCGCCTTGGCGTCCGGCACGTCCACGGAGTTGATTATCAATGCGCCTCGCCTTGTGACGCGTCGTGCCAATGACGTATAGACCTCCAAGTTCTATCACCTTCTGGCGCTCTTTCGGCGGATGCCCTCCCAGCAAAATGTCGGTTCCCCGTCCGGCCATGTTGGTCGAGATCGTCACCGCTCCGAGCGCACCCGCCTGGGCGACGATCTCAGCTTCGGCCTCGTCGTTCCTCGCATTCAAGACGGAATGCGGTATGCCCACGATCTGTAAGCAACCGCTTAAGAGTTCCGAATCCTCCACGTTAGCTGTTCCCACCAAAACGGGACGGCCCGTTTCGTGGACCTTTCGGATCTCTTCCACAAGCGCTCGATTCCGCGCCTTCTTATCCGCATACAGGATGTCAGGAAAATCCTCGCGAATCACCGGCCGATTTGTCGGGATCACGGTCACAGGCAGCTTGTATACTTTCCAGAACTCCTCGGCTTGCGTCGCAGCGGTGCCTGTCATGCCACAGATTCGCTCGTACATACCGACCAGATTCTGCACTGTGATCGAGCCTAGAATGCGTCCTTGCACCTTCAGGGTCACGCGCTCCTTGGCTTCGATGGCGGATTGCAGACCCGCCGGCCAACGGCGATTTTGCGCGATGCGGCCCTTGAACTCGTCCACCAATTCGATAGCGCCATTCTTAATCACGTAGTCGACATTGCGCCGCAAGAGAACATGCGCGTGAAGCGCGTCCTGCACGGCACTCAGAATGCGAAGATTCTGCTCCTCGAACAGGCTCCCGCAGCCGAGAGCTCTTTCCACGCGGGCGATACCGGTATCGGTCAGTTGCACGTTTCTCGAAAACTCATCGCGAAAGTAGTCGGCGTGGGACCGAAGGCTGAGTACGACTGAGTCGACGCGATATGCTAGCGCCGAATCTTCGGATACTCCGCCCGCGATTACAAGCGGAATGCGCGCCTCGTCGATCAGGATGGAATCCGCCTCGTCGATCACAGCGAAGGCAAATGGACGCTGGACGATTTCGTCTGCGCTCCGGGCGAGACCATCACGCAGATAATCGAAGCCTACCTCATTCGCAGTGGCATAGGTGACATCACAGAGATAAGCGGAGCGGCGTCTCTCACTGGACATGTTCTGCGATATGTGAGCGACCGACAGCCCGAACCAGCGGTAAATCTCACCCATCCATTCGGCATCCCGGCGGGCGAGATAGTCGTTCGCGGTCAGTACATGCACGCCCCTGCCCTGGAGGGCGTACCAGACCACGGCGGGGACGGCAGCCAGAGTTTTGCCCTCACCCGTCTGCATTTCAGCAATGTGCCCGCTCTGCAACGCAAGCGCTCCCAAGAGTTGCACGTCAAACAGACGCAACCCGAGCACACGCTGTGCGATGACCGCCGTCAACGCGAATGTTTCCGTCACGTCCGGATTGCCTGCCATCCCTCTTGCAGCGGATTTAAGCTGATCATCGGTAAGCCCGGACAACTTCTCACGCCGACGCGTAATGGCCGACAATTCGGCCTTAGGCTGATTGTCAACGAGGCCAAGAAAGCGCATTACCTTGGCTAGAGACACCGGTCCCCTCCTTTGCTTTTGTTGAATTGTGACTTATGAGAAAAGAGGAAATTTGGGAGGGGGCCGTTGGAACAGAGCGGCCGTGTCCGGTTCGGGCCTGATCCGGGACACATAGAAAGGCGCAAGCGGCTGGACGCGCTGGCATCGATGAAGTGGTCGAATTCCGCGAGAGATCTGCTGTCCGGCTTCGGCGCGAAAAATGATAACGGTCGGGGTTATAACTTGCGCAGACGGCACGACCCCATGTATCGAGAGCAATGCAAGCAGAGCTGTGAAAGTGTATTGCACCACGGCTCGCGCCATTGGTTTGAGTGTCTCACAGATCAGCTTTCCATGAAATTCCATCTACTCACGGATTATGATTGCTCTTGGTCAGGCTTATAAAATGCTAACGTCGGTGCCGGCGGTGAAGTCACTTTACCTGGACGCCACTTCACAGCGACAGTCCAATTCCACTTTCCGGTTTGCCCGTCACTCGCCACTTGAACGTGTGGCGCGACCTTTTCAGTGATACATCGTCCATTTCGGAGACCCCCCATGGATATATCGTTTCCGACAAGCCCGCTCGTCGCGCTCTTGATCACTGTATCCTTGTACGCTGCTGAGACAAGCGCCGAGAACTCGCAAGAGCAGAAACCGAGCCCAACGAGAAATGGTCTCTGGGCATCTGGCGAGGTGAGTCAATGTGTGCGGCCGGCGCACCTTCCTGCCATGACGAGAAGGTCATTTACGACATTGAGGCGTCCCGGACAAATTGGACGCTATGCTCATCCAGGCCGACAAGATTGTTGAGGGAAACCGCTCATACTGGGCTCGGGCAGTTGGGAGTACAACCAGGCCACGCGGACTCTTTCCTGGGGATCCGAGCAACGGCTCTGGATTTTACGCGTCGACGCCAAATGGATCGAAGGCACGCTCAGAGAGTCAGGAAAGGTTGTACTCCGCCGAATGACACTGACCGAGGGACGATGAGGACTCATTCTTCAGAAAGTGCCAGGCTTCGCTGCGAACGGGTCAAACCGATAGCGGATCGAGCGCGGAAACATTGTCGGCCGTTTTTCCATGGCCAGAGTTGTGGAAGAGTAGCGCGTAATCGTAATCGTGTCATTTTCTGAGTGATTCGCTTTCATTCCCGATCGGATGGCGCATAGATCTGAACTATGCTGATGCGATTGAGGGTGTGCTTCCACTCCACTATGGCAAAAGGCTTCACTTCTTCGTCCACGTAGAGTTCTTGTCTACACAATCTCCACCACGCCGCCTGCGCCTGTCTACGGATGCGAATCCGGTCGGCTTGCTTCAGAGACGCTTCCTCGTATCCGAAAGCCTGAATATCACTCCCGATTCCTTCGATGAGCCTCTGGGTCATTGAAAGCGGCACTCTCTCCGGGAGACCCGGAGATTGGGCAGAAACCGTCACATACTCTCGAATCGTCATCAACCGGGGTGTTCCACCGTTGGCGAGTTTGACCGAATATGTCACGCCGGCTACCGCGCCCACAAATCGCTCGATGCACTTCCCCGTCGTTCCACGGTCGCCCGAATAGCAGAATTCCTTTCTTGTATCGATACTAGTAAAAAAGGAGAGGCGTCGCCCCCAATATGGCTCAAAAAAAGCAACGCTCAGCCGAATCGAGTAGTCTCTGGTTGCGAAGCTGTATTTGATATCGTGGTCTAGCGGTGACGCCGCCCGTGACATTGCAGGGAAGCCGAGAAGCAGCCAGTAACCGAGCCATCGTTTCATCTATCTCACCTCCAGCGCGAGACCGAGTGTTAGTCAGGTGTAGGCAGCCTCCATTGACGGGTGGGACTCCAGGCGGATTCGATGT
>JBJMGL010000192.1:0-17473 GCA_045807985.1 Bryobacteraceae bacterium | reverse complement strand
CAAAGAAAATGGCTTCGAAAATACGACCTTTGGAGCGGATTTGGTTGAGAGAATGAGCCATCGTTGCCGAATGCAACACAGCCTTGTACTGTAGTATCTCGCGTGCACTTGACTTCCAGAGCGAATTTCTGGATTATTCTCTTACAAGGTAAGCCGAAGTCAGCCAAAGATTGGCGCGTGCATTACCAGCACACCGGGCCGGATCTTGAGAAAACAGCCCGGCGGCGGAGGTTCGGCATGAAACGTTTTAATCCCGCAGGGCATAGTTTAGATCTGGGCCCCAACGATGTCCATGTTTGGTGTGCCGACTTGGACATGGCTAGCGCGGACTTGGCTACCTTTGAAACGTATCTCGGTCCCGACGAGCGCACACGCGCCCACTGCTTCTACTTTTCCCGTGATCGCGATCGTTTCATCTGCGCTCATGGTCTGCTTCGTGAGATTCTATCGTCTCATAGCGGGCAACCCCCAGCGAGTTTTCGCTTCAGCTATGGTAAATCCGGTAAACCGGAGGCGCTCCAGTCCTCCAGTCGTATACCTAATTTCAACCATTCGCGATCCTCCAACATGGCTGTGTTCACCTTCGCCCGCGACCGCGCCGTAGGTATCGACATTGAACATATCGAAGATGACCAGCAGTTCTTCCACATCGCCACGCAATACTATACGCACTCAGAAAACGTGATTCTTAACAACCTGAGCGGCGGGGCGAAGATAACGGAGTTTTTCTCTTATTGGACCCGCCTCGAAGTATACCTGAAGGCGACAGGCGAAGGTCTTGGTCATTTGGGTAATGACCTGGAATTGAAATCGCCGGTGCTATTCCCCAGACGGCATGATCGCGTGGACGCTGCAATCGGTAGAACTGGTTCGTGATTACGCCTCATCCATTGCAATCGCAGGGACGGAGAGCGTGCTGACGACGTTTGAAGTAACAGAACCTTCTACAGCGATGGTTGATTTGCGTAGCATTCACTAACAACGCGCTACTCCTTACATTCGTCCGAAATGCTCATGACGATCATTTTCACGGACCGCAACCCGCGCTGCGTTGGACTGGATTATTTCTTTGCAGTCTTATAAGCAATCGCTTATTATGTTTTCGTGTTCCGCTTAAATGCGGGACTTTTTGAGAAATTTGCGATGTAGTCTCTTTTATTTTGACTTCCATGTTGGCGCGAGTGGCGCTGTTTGTCGGCTCCTTAGCTGCCTTCAGTTTCAACAGGCAGGGGTCCTGGCGCTGACAGACTCGCGCCAGGACCCCTGCCTGTTACTTATTAACCGAATCGAGGCGAGAGGCAATCTTGCTGGTGCCGCTTATGAATGGTCAAAGTCATTCGCAGCCGTTTGACACCATTGAAAGTGCGCAGGAGTTCCTGGGTCTCCTGCATCAAAGTATCCGCGAGACCCTGGAGGACATGAACCAGGAATTGGGGGATACGTGTGCGGACCGAAAAACGCGTCGAGCGCAGGCTATCGAGCTGACAATCTTCAAATTAAATCTTCTTCGGACACACATCCATGCGAGCGAGCAGATTTCTAAAGAGCTACGTACGCTACGAGATATGCTTTGTGGAGATGTAGAGCAAGGCGTGGCAGTCCCGTTGCAGAGTTGATCGAAAGATCTGCCAAAGCAATTTTTGCAAGCAACTCCCAGAGACCGATCTGTTCCTATTGGAAATGTCATCTTGGAACGGAATCAACAACTTGCTTCCAAGAAAGTAATAATATGTGAGTTCGACATAGCACAAAGCGCCGGAAGAAGCGGATCCGCGGAAAATAGTTTAGGATCTTAATCTTGAAGCGCAAAGCTGTCTTTTGAGCATCTACTGATTTATAAGCTGAGTTGCTGTCTGCCTTAAATCAAGTCCGGCGCGATCTGGCTTGTGGGAATCTACTCTTGAGATGCCAGAAAGCAACAACCAACACCCGCAGCCTTGGAAGCCAAGTGTTAACCCCTGGTTAATTGCTGTTGCTGTGATTATTCCAGCGTTCATGGAGGTAATCGATACTTCGATTGCTTCCGTGTGTATTCCTCATATTGCCGGCAGTCTCTCCGCTTCGAGCGATGAGGCAACTTGGGTTCTGACCTTTTATCTGTTGTCAAACGCGGTTGTGCTTCCTGCCAGCGCTTGGTTCTCTTTGCGCTTCGGCAGAAAAAGATTTCTCATGGCGTCGGTCATTATTTTTACCATTGCCTCGTTTCTCTGCGGCGCGGCCAACAGCTTGCTTCTGATCTTGTTAGCGCGGCTTCTGCAAGGCGCTGGAGGCGGCGCTTTGCAGCCCCTTTCGCAGGCCATTCTGACAGAGAGTTTTCCGCCTGAGAAACGCGGCATGGCCATGGCTGTGTTTGGATTGGGCGTGGTTGTGGCTCCCGTGCTGGGACCAACTTTGGGCGGCTGGTTGACAGATGCGTACTCCTGGCGCTGGGCGTTTTACATTAACATTCCTGTTGGAGTGCTGGCAATTATCCTAATCTCGCGCTTCGTCGAAGATCCGCCTTATATTAAAGACGCAAAGCCGGGCAAGCTGGACAAAATTGGATTCGGTCTGCTGGCGATCTGGCTGGGTGCCATGCAACTTATTCTGGATCGCGGGCAGGAAGATGACTGGTTTGGAGCGACCTGGGTTCGCTATGCCTTCGTTATCATGGTTGTCTGTTTTGTCTGGTTTATCATTAGCCAGTTCACAACCGCGAAGCCGATTACTGACCTGACTATCTTCAAAAATCGTAACTTTACAATGGGTGCGATCCTGATATTTCTGTTCGGCGGGTGCATCTATGGGGCAGTTACTATTCTGCCCTTGTTTTATCAGAATTTAATGGCTTATGACGCTTTCAGCTCTGGCTTAGCTGTATCGCCGCGTGGTATCGGCGCAATCCTTGCAATGCCGCTGGTTGGAATATTGGTTTCCCGGGTTGATACCCGCATCTTAGTCTCTTTGGGATTCTTTGTTTTCGGCATGTGCAGTCTTGCGTGGAGCAATTTGAATACTCAAATCTCTCCCTGGTCGCTGACAATTCCGATTATTATCAGCGGCTTCTCATTGGGATTCGTTTTCGTGCCGCTGAATACAACTTCACTTGGTGATCTACCTCCTGAAAAAGTAGGCAACGCCAGCGGATTGTTTAACTTGATGCGTAATGTCGGGGGCAGTGTTGGGATTTCAGTCGTTAATACGATTCTGGCCCGTCACGAACAGCTTCATCGTACGGAGCTTCTGCACAATCTATCCGCGACGAATCACAATGTCCAGCAGGCCCTTGCCCAGCAAACACAATTTCTTGCCGGCACGTATGGCCCGGCAAATGCAGCTATACGCGCTTATCGGATGGTGGAAGGCACTTTGACGCAGCAAGCCCAGCTTTGGTCATACGTGGACGATTTGCGCTATATGGCGCTTGCTTCGTTTGCGTGCGTTCCCATCGTTTGGGCTCTCAAACGAGTAAAGGCCAAACCCGGAGCGATAGCAGCTCACTAAGATTTGTTTATTTCGACATCGGAGCAACGCCTTTGAGCCGCATATACACAGTCAAGATGCCAAACTGCTCGGTGTCATGAGTCGTATTCCCGACCAGCGCTCCCAGGCGCGTGCTTTGTCCACGCGGCGTTTTAATTGACTCTGATGCATTTGCGTCTGTTAACGAGTCATAAGCTTTATCACAGGTGGCGAAAGCCTCATGGAGCGCGGAGATGATGTCAGCCTTTGTTGTTTTAGCCGACGGATTTGGAGATCCTGCGTCGCCGCCCGCAATCGCCGAACAGGCACGACTTTGTGCCATGGCGACATGGCTCAACACCTCCCCAAAGCTTCGAATTTCCGGTGTCGGCTTAAAGCTGTAATTCTCTTCCGGCATTTTTTCAGCCATGTTGAGAAGGTTATTTTTTACATTTGTATAAGCACGCTTCACTTCGGCGCTGATGCCCGGATTGGATTGCGCATGAATCGCGGTAATACATCCAAAAGAGAAAAGAATTTTAGCTGCCTTTAGATAGTTCACGTTGTGGCTCCGTTTTGGCTAGGGATGGAACGAAGCTATTTTACGCTACAATCTACAAAACACCTCAAGAGCACGGAACTCTCGAGGTGTTTTGATCACTAACTAAGCCGTCGCCGTGCTCGAGCTGCCTGCTGTAATTCTTAAGAAGGCTTGCTGGGCCGCATTCGGTATCAGCCGCCAAACCTTTTCTGCCGTGGCTCTTTCTTCTGCCTGAATTTCTCGAGCCAAGCTAGCGGTCTGGGTATCGCCCGCGGCTTCCGCCGAAGTTGCCAACGACTCATACATTGCCAGTTCGCTGTTCTCTACCGCGAACGCCATCATCAGATTCTGAGTTGTACGTTCCTCTTCCTCATGCCCGACCGATGCCGCCTTCGGGGTTAAACCAAATATATGGGCCAAAAAGCTTTTCGCGGTGGACGGGCTGCCGCCCAACGCTTCCAGGCGAGCGGTCAGTCTTTCATACTGCCGTTTTGTTTCGAGCGCATGCTGGTGAAAGAGCGATTTTGCTGCCGCATCATCACCTTCCTGGGAAAATCCCTGAAGCTGACTTTCAAAGCTTCTTTCCGCAGCAATTGCATCCACTAAATACCGCTTAATTACATCTACGCTTGTTTCCGCCATGAATTTGCTCCTACACATGTAAGACAAAACAGAAATAACTCTGTTTCTCGAATAAAAAGCCCGGACGCACGCTTTCAGGACGTGTCTCCGGGCCGGAGTAAACGCTAGGAAAGGCTATTTCTCAAACATCGGAATCTTGGTTTTATTCCAAGGTTGAGGATGATATGTCCAATGACGACTGCTGTAGTCGCTATAAGTCAGCAGAATAAGAATTCCGAGCCATACGATCCCGGCAACCACAAACAGCTTTGTTAATGACGTCGTGAAACGGACGCCCATGAAGATCCATACAACGAGCGATGCTTTAACTAGAGCAATCAACAAAGCCGCGACAATATTGAAAGCGCCAAGATCCACGTGGGAAATAAGCGTGGTGAGAATTGTTAAAACGATAAGACTGGCCCATACTCCGACGAGAATGTTTACTTTGGGAACGTGTACATGCGCGCTCATCCTTATCGATCTCCAATCAAGTAAAGCAACGGGAAAAGGAAAATCCACACAATGTCAACGAAATGCCAGTAGAGACCAATCATTTCAACCGGCGAAAAATACAATGAGTTGAACTTGTTGCGATACGCTTCCCAAACTAGCCAGGCAAGAAGACCTAATCCGACAATCATGTGAATTGCGTGCATCCCTGTCATCGCAAAATACAGGAAGAATAAGATTTGCGCGTTATGTTCATATTGAGGGAATTGCTCGTATTGGAAGCCCAAACCTGGTATTAAGTGCTCCACATACTTAGAGTGGTATTCAAAAGCCTTAACACCCAGAAACACCGCTCCAAAGATCATCGTAAGAATCAGATACCGGATCAACTCTGCCCGTTTGCTTAGTTGCGCGGCACGGACGGACATGGCCATTGTTAAGCTGCTGCAAATCAGCACGGCTGTATTGGCAGCACCCAAGGTTACGTCCATGTATCGGCTGGTGCTCGCGAAAGCGCCGTAATACATGTTGCGGTACACGGCGTAACTCGCGAACATGCCGCCAAAGAACAGGACTTCCGTAATCAGGAACGTCCACATTCCCAGCGTGTCAGCATCCATCTGCTGCCCAGGAGTGGCGAAGTGATGCTTTAGATAGACTTCCTCTTCAGGAGAGATAGCTTCATGAGCTACCGGCATTACTGCGTCAGCCAAGGATTTCCTCCAGTTTGCCGTAATTATAGGCTTCTTCTTTTACAGTAGGCGTTTCATCAAAATTAAACGTAGTGGGAGGCGACTGAATCTGCCACTCCAATCCCGCCGCGCCCCAGGGATTCTTTCCCGCTTTCGGCCCGTATTTCCAGGACCAGACGAAATAAATCATGGGAATCAAATAACCAACACCGAGGATGGATGCTCCGGAGGTTGATAGAACGTTGAGCGTCTGGAATTCCGGCGGATACGACTGATAACGGCGCGGCATGCCCAGGTAGCCCAGAATAAATTGCGGGAAAAAGGTCAGGTTAAACCCAATGAAAATAATGAGGGCCGAGAATTTAGACCACCCTTCCGGATACAAGCGGCCGGTCATCTTCGGCCACCAGAAGTGCAACCCGCCCAGAAATGCCATTACCATTCCGCCCACCATGACGTAATGGAAATGCGCCACGATGAAATACGTTCCGTGCGTCGCCACGTCCGTCCCCAAAGTGGCAAGATGCAGCCCAGTCAATCCGCCAATCGTGAACAGCCCAATAAATCCGAACACATACAGCATCGGAGTATCGAAAGAGATTGAGCCTTTATACATCGTTGCGGTCCAATTGAAGACTTTGATGGCGGAAGGAACCGCTACCATAAAGCTCAGAAATGAAAAGGCAACGCTTGTGTACATGCTCTCGCCGGTGAGAAACATGTGATGGCCCCAAACGACAAAGCTCAGGACTGCGATCGCCATGCTGGAGAAAGCGACAAAGTTATATCCGAAAATCCTTTTTCTCGAAAAGCAGGAAACAATCTCGCTGATGACGCCCATGCCGGGAAGAATCATGATGTAGACAGCGGGATGAGAATAGAACCAGAACAAATGCTGAAACAGAATCGGATCACCGCCAATATTGGGATCAAAAATGCCAACATGCGCGATACGCTCAAACGCGAGCAGCAACATCGTAATTGCGAGCACAGGCGTTCCCAGTACCTGAATCAAACCTGTTGCATAGTTTGACCAGACAAACAGAGGCAGCCGCCCCCAAGTCATTCCCGGAGCGCGCATTTTGTGTACTGTGACGATGAAGTTCAGACCGGTCAGGATGGAGGAAAACCCGGCAACGAAGATACCCATCGCCGCCGCCAGCACATACGAATTGGAGTAAGTGCTGCTATAAGGCGCATAGAAGGTCCAGCCGGTGTCCACGCCGCCACGGAAAATCGCATAAAGAGTAAGCGCAGCACCCCCGATATACAGATACCAGCTCAATAGATTAATGCGCGGGAACGCCAGATCTTTCGCGCCGATCATAATCGGTATAAGAAAGTTGGCCAGCGTCGCGGGAATGGACGGCACTAAAAACAGAAACACCATGACGATGCCGTGCATGGAGAACAGCCTGTTGTAAGTCTCTGGGGAAAAGATTCCTTCCGGTTGCAACAGATTGATGCGGAAGAGCACAGCCATCGCGCCACCGACAAAGAACATTGCCGTAATGGAGAATAGATACAACATCGCGATGCGCTTGTGGTCAGTCGTCAGCAGCCAGCTTTTCCAGCCGTGCTCGACGTTAAGATAGTTCACCTCTTGCGGCGCTACCTGCGGTATTTCGTGTGCGATTGTTGCCATGAGCTTGATTTCTTTCTTCTATTTTCTACGTTACCGTGAGACGCCCGAGTTGTTGCCGTTAGCATCCGTGGGCGCAATCACCACCGGCCTCTGCTGGTCGCCCTGCTGTGAAGCTGGTTCCGGCGGCGACAAAGAACGTATATAGGCGATTAACTGAATCACATTCGCCTCCGTCAACTGACCTTTGAAAACGGGCATGATATTGGGCTGGAATCCAGCGGCAATCTTGGCATTCGGGTCTAAAATGGACTCACGAATATAGGCGTCATCAGCAGTCACCGTACGGCCATCCGCTAGTTGCACCGGCTTATTGTATAGCCCTCTAAGGACCGGGCAGCGGCCCTGCTGATCCTGCAGATGGCATGTGGAACAGCCATTCTGCATAAAGATAGATCGGCCTTGCTCAACCAGCGATCCGGCCGAGCCCGTGCCTCCGCCTGCCTGCCAGTTGGCATAGTCACGTTCGTTCAACACATCCACCCAGCCGACCATCCCGGAGTGCTCCATGCCGCAGTACTCGGTGCAGAACAGGTGATAACGGCCCGGCTTAGTCGCCGTAAACCACAGGCTGTTATAGTGACCGGGCATTACGTCATGGCGCACCCGGAACGCTGGAATCGAAAAGCTATGGATCACGTCTTCGGACGCCATCGTAAGCTTCACCGACTGGTTCACGGGCACGTGGAGCGCATTAATTTCACTTCCACCGTTGGGATATTGCACCTTCCACATCCACTGCTTACCGGTGACGAAAACTTCCATGGCGTCCTTGGGCGGGTTCTGCGCCGCGAAGTATAACTGTGCTCCCCAGGCAAACATCACCAGCATCACAAGAAAGGGCAGGATCGACCAAGTCAACTCCAGCGCCGTCGAACCTTCGATCTGAGTTGGTTCCACATGGGCCCGTCTCTGGTATTTCCAGGCAAACACAATGATGCAAGCGAAAATCAGCACCGTCATCACGGCGGAAATAATGGTTATAAACCAATAGAGCGCGTCAATCTGGTCAGCCTGCTTCGAAGCGGCCACGGGAAACAGCGGCAGATCGGCAAGAAGAAAAAGACTAGCCCACATGCTTCACCTCTTTCCATGTCAAACCTGTACCCTGTTGTTTTTCTTTTCGCATAAGGTAATAGACAAGCGCGGCAATCCCCAGAACCGTGAAAATGCCTGCCACCTTCAAGATATTGATGATGGCCAAGGTGTACTTGCCCTGGGTTGGATCGTAATGAAAACAGAACTGCAATATGAAGTCGACAGGACGGCTGATCTTGTGCTTGGCAGCATCCGCCAACGCTAAGCGAAGATCGGCGGGCGCATAGTCAATACCGAAAAAGTATCGGGACATTCTGCCCTCGGGTGTCGCCACCATGATTCCGCTCGCGTGAATATACTGCTTCGTCGCTTCGTCCCAGCGGTAACCAAAGCCGATCGCCGAGGCGAGGCGCGAAATCGACTCCTGTGACCCGGTAAGAAAATGCCAGCCCGAGTTAAACCCGGCGCGGCTAAACATCTTTGCGTATTCGTTCTTCTTCTCCAAAGCGGAGGCGGGCGTATCGGACGGATCGAAGCTGACGACAACCACGTTGTAATCAAGCCCAACTTGTAGCGGCATCCGCCGCAGACTGGTCACGGTTTCCCGCAAACTCATCGGACATAACGAAGGGCAGTTAAAGTACACCAGCGAAAAGATTACCGGCTTTTCGCCGAAATATGTTCGAAGCGGAACCGTTTGCCCTGCCTCATCGTGGAAAAGCAAATCCAGCGGTACTGGAGAGTTAAGATTTTGCTCAATCGTCACGCCGCGTGTTATCTGCGGGCGGGTGTACTGAGCCTGAAGAAAACTGCTGGCGAGCAGAATCGTTCCCAAACTCGCCAGAACTTTACTGCGCATTCTTACGAATTTCTCCCTGAATCTGAGGCTTTCGGTACTGAGGAGGCATATTGGTCAAACTTCCCGAAAAGTCCCGCCCCTCGCCTCCCGGCGTTGTAATCCCTTGCGGTGCTCCTGGGGCAATGCTCAAACGGGCCGTTACCGCGTCGATGGCCCGGCCAATCGGGATATGAAGATGCCCGTTTGCATCCTTGCCATAGTTGTTCAATATTTGATCTTCACGCGCCCGCAAATCCGGCAGTAGATCCCACGGATGTACCTCCAACTGCGGAGATGGCGGAAGCACGCGTGCAGGTGCGACAGCGCTCGGCAATTCTCCGGGCGGGTTCGCTTTGTCAAGTAGCCGCTGAATCCCTATTGTCATCGCGAAAACAACAATGAGCGTGCCGCCGATAATAGCCAGGGAGGTAATCACCGTCCCGGCCTTCGCATCGACGCCCTCAAATCGCGTGCCGCCATGCCCTTCGTGCGGCTCGCTCGTGGTCGGACCGCGGGAGCTGACCATTTCGTTCTGGGTTTCGTCCAGCACCCCGCTCGGTTTTGTTCTGCGGTCAGTATCGTGTGCGCTCATGCTGCTAACTCCGGTAAGGGTTGTGCGATTCGCGGGTCATGTAACGGCAGTAAAGGACGCCGTCTCAGTTGCCCCAGGTAAGCGTACAGCCAGATGCCCCCAACGCCGATGAATGCGGCGAAGTCGGTCCAGTACAAAGCAAATCCTTTGTTTCGGAAAGTTGGCTCCACAATCCAGAAGATATCAACCACCCGAGCGCATAGTAACCACACTGCTACGCGCATTAATCGCTTCGGGTTCCGCTTCCGCGCTTGTGACAGCAGCGCTAAAAAGGGAATGGCAAACATGGTCAGACCAACAACCCATGTCAGTACTTTCCAAAAGCCGCGAGTACGCAACAGATACCAGCCAATTTCCTGCGGCAGATCCGCCGGCCAAACGATAATGAGCTGCGACGCGGAAAGATAGGTCCAGAAAATTGTAAACGCGAACATCAGGTTACCTAGATCGTGCAGCAGCTGCGCATTAATGCGTCCGCCAAACCGGTCCGGGCGTGATATCAAAATGAGCACGATAATTGACAGCGCGAAGGTTTGCAGCACATCGCCAATTAAGAGCATTGCGCCGTATACTGTCGAGTAAAACTCAGCATCGGAAGACAGCAGCCAGTCAAAATAGGCGAAACTCGCTGTGAAAACAAAAATCAGCAAGCCCGGAGCGCTAAACTGCCGCAAGCGCACGGGCAGCGTTGGATCGCCCGTTTGATCTTGCTGATCGGTCATCTTCTGAACGCGGAATCCCCAGAACAGCCAAATTGCAAAATAAATGACAACACGAATGAGAAAGAAGGGCACGTTCAGATAAGGCGCTTTGTGGTGCAGAATCCTGCGCGACTCTTCTGATAACTCAGGGAAATGTATCCCATTGCTCGCCCAAGGATAGAGGTAGGGAATACCGATAATAATCGGCAGAAACAGCAGAAAGATAATGGGCAGCGTGCGCATCTTGGCTTCGAGCAGCCGGCGTATGGTCACGCCCCACTTGCCTCCCACTACATTGTTCATGAGCAGCACGCCTAAGCCGCCCAGAGCAAAGCCTGCCCAGTAAAGAAACGCGAATAGATACGACTGGAAAAAATGAGCCCGATTGGCAAAGAATCCGGCCACGCAGAGTAGAAGGCCCAAGCCCCCCACCACGCCGGAAATACGTTCCACTCCCGCAGCTCCTGGTCCTAACCGGACCACGGGAACTTCCGCTGAGCTGTGATGATCACTCACTGTTGACCCCCTCCACTGTTTTTACTGCTGGTTGGGCTAGCTGCCTGCTGTAAAGCGGGCGGCGCGTTCTGGCTTAATTGCAGCGCCCGGATGTAAGCCGCTATTCTCCAGCGGTCATCATTCGCAACACGCGACGCATATGGGAACATTGCGCCGTATCCATTGGTAATCACGTCAAAAAAGTGTCCGATGGGCGCATTTACCAGCCTCTCGTCATGAAAATTAGGCGGCTGCCGCAATCCGCGCAGCACAATCATGCCGCGTCCATCCCCGACACGGCCATGGCACGGTGAACAGTAAATCTCAAACCGGTCCTGTCCCCGGACTATATCGGCCCGGCTGATTTGGATAGGAATGGCCGTAACATCTTTCTCGTTTTCCTTACCCGTATAGCGCGCATCGTTCAAGCGAAGCTGACCGCGCGCCACGGTGTCGTCAATCGTGAAACGAGCAGAGCGGCGGTCGCCAAAGAAATCTGTTCCTGCCAGCGGCTTATAACGCGGCTGATTATGCATGTCCTGGCGGCATGCGGTCAAACCCATCGTGCCTAACAGGAGCGCCACCCAAACTGTATTACGCCGGAACAACCGACACCTCGTTTCCTCCAATATCGCGCAGGAACTGAACTGTTTCTTCCGTGCGGAACTTCGGATCTGATGACTCAATGCACAAGAAAAACCGGTCCACCGACGCTCGCGCAAACTCCGGCACGTTGAACACCGGATGGTACGGCTGCGGTAAGCCATTCATGGCCAGCACGCAGATCAGTGATGTGATAGCCGAAAGCAGAATCATGCATTCAAACGTAATTGGGATATAAGAAGGCCAGCTATTGAGCGGTCTTCCGCCCACGTTATGCGCATAGGCCACGCCTGCAATCCATTCCAGCAGCGTGAAGCCGCCGATGGCTCCCGTGATGCCGCCGCACAGCACCGCGAGGGAAACATAGTTCTTTTTGTAACCGATAGCCTCCGCCAGCCCTTCCACCGGTATGGGAGTATAGGCATCCATGCGACGGTAGCCGTTGGCATAGGCGCGCTCGGCTGCCTGCAATAATTGCTCTGGAGTTAAAAACTCCGCCATGGCCCCATGAATGGCCGGAAGCTCGTGCAACTGTAAGTGTTCGCTCATGTCTCAGTCGCCTCCAGTTCCTCTGCGGCATGCTCCTTGCCATGGTGAACAGCCTCGCGTATTTCAAAGAGCGAGATGGAGGGTAACGCGCGCACAAACAGGAAAATGAGGAGCATGAAAAACCCGATGGTTCCGAGGTAAGTGGACCAGTCCCACCTGGTGCCTGTGTACATGCCCCAGGAAGACGGCAGAAAGTCCCGGTGCAAGCTGGTGACAACAATGACAAATCGCTCCAGCCACATGCCGATATTTATGACAATCGACAAGCACCAGACCAGCGCAACGTTCAAGCGCACCCGGCGAATCCAAAGCAGTTGAGGCGTCAGAATATTGCAGAGAATCAGCAGCGCATAGCTCCAACCGTAAGGTCCCGTCATGCGGTTCCAGTACATGAAGCTTTCGTACTTATCGCCGCTGTACCAAGCGAAAAATGCCTCCATGGCGTAACCGTAGGCCACAATCAAACCAACGCCCAGCATCAGCTTGGAAGCTGCCTCGATATGCCTCATCGTAATCAGGTCCTGCAGCTTGTACCAGGAACGCAGCGGAATCATCAGCGTCAACACCATGGCAAAGCCGGAGTAAACCGCGCCTGCCACGAAGTAAGGCGGAAAGATCGTGGTATGCCAGCCCGGCAGTTGGCTGATCGCGAAGTCGAAGCTCACAATGGTATGAACCGAGAGAACCAGCGGCGTCGCCAGTCCCGCCAGGAGCAGGTACGCTTTCATGTAACGGTTCCAATGAATCGCCGAACCGCGCCAACCCAGGGCCAGCAGAGCGTAAGTCTTTTGCATCCAGAGCTTCGGAGCCGTGTCGCGCATCGAAGCCAGATCCGGTATTAGTCCGATATACCAGAAGATCAGCGAAGTCAGGCCGTAGGTTGACACCGCGAACACGTCCCATTCGAGAGGGCTGCGCGGCTGGGGCCAGAGCCACATGGAGTTCGGATAGGGAAATAGCCAGTACGCTAACTGTGGCCGCCCGAGGTGCAGAATCGGGAACATGCCCGCGCAAGCGACCGCGAACAACGTCATGGCTTCGGAGAACCGGTTAATCGAAGTGCGCCAATCCTGTTTCAGAAGGAACAGAATGGCGGAGATCAGCGTGCCCGCGTGCCCGATACCGATCCACCAGACGAAGTTGATGATGGCGAAGCCCCAGGCAACCGGGATGTTAATACCCCATATACCAACGCCCTTAAGGAAGAGATAACACATGGCAACCATCAACAAGTTGACGAAGCAGAAGGAAATAAACGCCCCCACCAGCCACTTCTTGGGAGACCGCTTCCAGGGCAGATACACCACCCCGGCAATGCGCTCGGTTACGGTTCGATAAGTGTGTCCGGGGCCCAGAATCGAGTCTGGGCCTGGATCTTGAACAACCAGATCTTTTTCAAGAATTTCTTGTTCAGGATTTTTCGCTGCCACGCTCACTCCTTAACGCATCATTTGTATTCCGGACATATCCCAAGTACAGGGTGCGCGGACGGGTGTTTAAGTCATCCAGCAGCCCATAACTGCGCTGCTGGGCCTGAGCCTTTGCCACTAGGCTGTTCTTGTCGTTCAAATCGCCAAAGATAATGGCCTGCGTGGGGCAAACCTGGGCGCAGGCCGTGATTACTTCGCCGTCCCGTATGCGGCGGCCTTCCTTGTCCGCCTGAATTTTCCGCTCTTGAATCCGCTGAATGCAATACGTACATTTCTCCATGACGCCGCGGCTGCGCACCGTGACGTCCGGGTTCCGCGCCCCATACAAACTTTGCGTATTCCAGTCAGAGTAGAGCAGGAAATTAAATCGCCGTACTTTATACGGGCAGTTGTTGGAGCAGTAGCGGGTGCCAACGCAGCGGTTGTAAACCATCTGGTTAATACCCTCATTGCTGTGAACTGTTGCCGCCACCGGACAAACCACCTCGCAGGGCGCCTGCTCGCAATGCATGCACGGCACCGGCTGGTTGTAAATCTCTGGCGTATCCAGGTTTCCCGCATAATACCGGTCCACTCGAATCCAGTGCATGCGCCGGCCTTTCTGCACCTGTTCTTTGCCCACGACAGCAATGTTGTTTTCCGCCTGGCAGGCAATGGTACAGGCACTGCAACCGGTGCAAACATTCAGGTCGATAGCCATACCCCACTTGTATCCTTCGTAGGGCCAAACGCCGCGCTCGTAAATCGTGTCGTCCGGCGCGAGCGGCTTTTCTTCCATGTTCGGAAAATTTGGATGCTGTAGATATTCCTTGTAGTGAGCTGTTCGCACCGGCTCACGTCCGGCCATCGTCTGCGTGTGCTGCGCGTCCGCTATATCGACATGCTTGCCTGTCTTCGCGACCGTTCCGCCCACCACAAAACGCGATGACGCATCCTGCAGCAGGAAAGCGTTGTAGCCGATCTCGTTTCCAACCCGCCCTGAACCTGTGCGCCCGTACCCGAACGTGACAACCACTGAGTTTTCGGCTTGCCCCGGAAGAATCCAGGCTGGCCCTTCCACACTTTTGCCGTTTACGGTCACGCGCAGGATGTCGCCCTTCTCAATGCGCATTTTGCCCGCTCTGCCGGGACTGACCGTAATGGGGTTCTCCCAGGTCATCTTGGTTTGAGGTTTGGGCAGCTCCTGCAACCAACCGTTGTTGGAGTAGGTGCCATCGAGGATCGTGGGGTCTGGCCGCAGCACAATCTCCACCTCGTTGCTGGGCGGAGTGCTGAGCGGCGGCAGCGCAACAGGCCTAGCGGCGTTAATCGCTCTCACCGCCGTTCCCGCCACGGTTCCATCGTGCAGGGACGTTTGCCACAAGGTGTCAAAATTGTCCTTGGCTTGATCCTGCCAGTAAGCCTTTACAATGGCGTGCGAGTTCCACTCCGGCTTTCCCTGCAGAATAGAAATCACTTCGTGCGCTGATTTGCCGTGGTAGAGGGGCTCCACCAAGGGCTGCTGAATGGTTACGGTTCCATCGAATGCCCGGCTGTCCGACCATGTTTCCAAGTAATGCGCTTCCGGCACGTGCCAATGACTGTAGCGGGAAGTTTCATCGTAGAAGTTACCCAGCCTGACAACGAGCCGCGCCTTGCGAATCGCCTCAACGAAGTTTAATGATGCCGGCGCGGTATAAACCGGGTTGCTTCCCAAAATAACAAGCGTTTCAATGCGGCCGCTATTTAAATCGTTTGTCAGTTCCTCGATGGAATGAGTGTTATCAGGTTCAACACCTTCGAGCAGCCGTACCGTTTTCCCCACGTTGCCCAGCGCGGCATTCGCGGCATAAGCCGCCAAGTGAACGCTCTCGGGCTGAAACTCTCCCGGAATGATCACGCAACGCCCTTTAGACGCCTGCAGGTCCTGCGCCACGACGTTCAGCCAGTCCGGGGCTGCTTCCGTAACGTCCGGCGCCGCGGCTCCGCAAGCCTTCGCCAAATGGTACGCAATGGCCGGAATTTTGCCGCTCTCCATCGGGAAATGGTGATCGGCCAAAGACCCGCTAACGGTGGGTCCGGCCTCAACGGCATATAAACGGACGGGTGTCTGCTTGTTGTCGATGACCTTCCGGCGCTGTGAAAACTGGCGCGCATACAACAACGCCGCGGGACCATGATTCAAAAAGTCGCTATCCAGGCTAACGATGACATCGGCCTGCGAAAGATCATACGAAACAAATGCGCTGCGTCCCGCAATCTTTTTCGCTGCGGACGCTATGGCCGGATTCACTGATGGCTCATGGATATACCACTTGGCCGCAGGCTGCTGCTGGAGAACGGAACTAATCTGGTTAATCAAGGTAGGCGACGTGCATGCCCCAGTTAGAATCGCCAGTCCTTCTCCCTTGCGGGCCAGGAGGTTTTGCTCTTCCGTATTGAACGCGATCGTGAAATCGCTCCAGGTACTCAGGCGGCCTGCGTGCAAGATCGTTTCGGAGCGGTCCGGGTCATACAGGTTCAGGACCGAGCCTTGCTCAAAAACAGTGGTCGCGCCCAAACTGGCCGGGTGGTCCGGATTGCCCTCAACTTTCGTCGGACGATTTAAGTGGCTCTCCACCAGCAAGCCACGCGCATAACCCTGCATCGGCATGGCAGTAGCGTAGAAAAGCGCAACGCCCGGAATTACGTTCTCCGGCTGGCGGACATAAGGCACGATCAACTCTTTGGGCTGCTTCGTGCAAGCGGCCGCGCCCGCCATGGCAAGTGACGCCGCCATTACTTTGAGGAGGTTGCGCCGGTCAAGCCCTTGCGGAATCTCACCGGTGAGAGCCGGGAACTCCTCTTCGATATATTCGCGAAGATCTTCTGATTCGGCGGCTTCATCGAGCGTGCGCCAGAATGCCGGTCCACGGCCAGCCGCCAGTTTCTCCCGCAGCGCCTGAATGTCAACCGCTTTCTTACTGGCAGGGGACGGCTCAAGCAGAGAACTGAGCGGTATCAGACCCGAGTGCGAATGACCATGAGCGTGATGATGGTGATGCTCATGGTGATCGTCATGCTCATGAGCATGAGCGTGCTTTTCAGCTTCTTGTGAGCTTTTCATCGGTGGCAAGTGTAACAGTCCGTTAAAGACAGTACGTGGTACTCCTTCACAAGCTTCGGCCCCAACTCTGCTTGGTTTGCCGGGTACTTATAGTTGATATTGAAAACTTCGCTTCTGGGCCGGACATACTGTGCCGGGTTCCGGTGACAGTCCAGGCACCAGTTCATATTGAGCGTATTAACCTTGTACGTCAGCGCCATTTCATTGATTTGGCCGTGGCAGGTGGAACAGCCGATACCTTTATTCAAATGAATGCTGTGATTGAAATAGACATAATCCGGCAGATCATGAACGCGCGTCCACTCGATCGATTTGCCGGAGGCCCAACTATCCCGAATAGGCTGCGTCACCGAGGCATTCGACCAAATCTGCGAATGGCAGCTCATGCAGGTCTCGGTAGGCGGTAAACCCGCATAACCTGAGTTCTCTACAGACGTGTGACAGTAACGGCAATCAATGCCGTCGTCCTTCACATGGTGCTTGTGGCTAAACGGGATGGGCTGCTCCGGCGCCATCTGAACAGAGGTTATCCAGGGACCCCGGTCGATAATGTAAGCCACCGCGAGCGTGGAAGCAGCTAGCAGAATGACGACCACAATGGAGACTTTTGCAATCGTATTCGAGCTAGGTCTAAAAAGTTGTGCCATAACCTGCCTCTTCAGTTAATAGGGAGATTTATCCGAACCAAGTGACGATTATATACATATCGTTTTTGCGCTTTAGCAAGAATGATTCTTGTCATGATGGAATCT
>JBJMGL010000191.1:0-3610 GCA_045807985.1 Bryobacteraceae bacterium | reverse complement strand
ATCTGCTGGAGACAACCGGCTGCGGCGTCGCGTTTTTCGATTATGACAATGATGGCTGGCTGGACATCTTCTTCGTGAACGGCACAAGATTCGAAGCGTCCTATGCCAAAGGAGCGGAGCCCATCAGCCGCCTTTACAAAAACAACCGGGATGGCACGTTTACCGATGTCACGGTAAAAGCCGGGCTGGCTCGTACGGGCTGGGGACAGGGCGTGTGCGCGGGTGACTACGATAACGACGGGCATGAGGATCTATTTGTTTCTTACTGGGGAGACTGCGCGCTCTATCACAACAACGGCGATGGCACATTTACGGATGTGGCGGCAAAGGCGGGAGTCACAACTCGCACAACAACGGGCCTGAAGAGGTGGAATACCGGATGCGCCTTTCTGGATTACGACCGCGACGGGCATCTGGATCTGTATGTCGCCAACTACATCGATTTCGATCCGAAAACGGCACCCCTGCCGGAGAGCGGACCATGCCTTTATGAAGGGTTGATTGTAGCGTGCGGACCGCCAGGGTTGCAAGGCGGCAAAGACATTCTGTTCCATAACAACGGAAACGGAACATTCATGGATGTTTCGGAGAAAGCAGGCATCTGGAGGAAGCAAGGCACGTACGGGCTGGGCGTGCTGGTGAGTGATTTCGATAACGACGGATGGCCGGACATCTATGTGGCGGATGACTCATCACCGTCGGCGCTTTTCAAGAACAATCATGACGGCACGTTCACTGATATCGCTTTAGAGGCGGGCGTGGCGTTCGGAGCGGATGGCAAGACCCAGGCCGGGATGGGCGTGGCGGCGGCGGATGCGTTTGGAGACGGCAAACTGGCGATCTTCAAAACAAACTTTGCGGGCGATACGTCAAGCCTGTATAGAAACCTGGGCGCCGGAAATTTTGAGGACATGACGTTTCAGTCCGGCCTGGGACGGAATACGCGCTTTTTGGGCTGGGGCGCTTGCTTCTTCGATTACGACAACGACGGTTGGCCGGACATCCTGACCTGCAACGGACATGTCTATCCAGAGGTTCGCGAAAAGGCGAGCGAGTCAGGATACCGCGAGAGAAAGGTTTTATACCACAATGCAGGAAACGGCAAGTTCGAGGACGTGTCCCTGGACGCTGGTCCAGGAATTTTGGAGACCGTCCCCGGACGCGGTTGCGCCATTGGTGATTTTGATAACGATGGCGATTTAGATATCGTAGTGAACTGCGTCAATGACGTGCCGCAACTGCTTCGCTGCGACAGCACGCTCAAAAACAATTGGATCAAGGTGAAGACGGTAGGAACGAAGTCGAATCGTTCGGGCATTGGCGCACGAATTTACTGCAAACCGGAAGGCGAGCACCAGCAAATGGATGAGGTGCGGAGCGGCGGAAGCTATATTTCGCAAAATGATCTGCGCGTGCATTTTGGACTGGCAAAAGCAACGAAAGTGGATCTGGAAATTCATTGGCCGAGCGGGCAAGTAGATAAGATGACGGGCGTCGGTGTAAACCGGGTAGTAACGGTGGTGGAAGGGAAAGGGATTAGTTAGGCCATTTGGCTTAACGCCTACCCACCTTTGGGTCAATCTTGCTCGATAACGCCAATTCCGATTTTGCTTCCGAGCTCTTCCCTTCATGCTCAAGCGCGATGCTCAAGCTGTAATGGAGAGTGGCCACCAGCGGATTTACTGCGATTCCCTGACGATAAATCCCAATTGCCTCACTATACCGGTCGGCCGCGACCAAAGCGGCACCCCAGTTCAGGTAGGCCGGCACATAGTCGGGCTCGATCTCCAGAACTCTCTTGTACTCGGCAACCTCTTCTTCCTGCTTCCCCATGGCTCCGTAAGCAATGCCGAGATTGAAATGGCTGCCCGCATCTTCGGGGTAAAGCTGCAAAGCGAGTTTTAGGATGGCCGCTGCAGTCTGTGGGTTCCCGGCCTCTCCATCGGTCACACCGAGGTAAGTGAGCGCCCGCAGGAAATACGGATATATTTTCAATGCCTCTAGCAGTTCCACTGAGGATTTTTGACGATCACCTTCTTTCCGCAGATCCATCGCTCGCTTAAAATGCTCATCCGCCTCTTCACGAAAATTGCGCGGCATTCGTTGCAGCAGAAAATATCTGTTGGCGGTAGGAATCACGTCCGACACCTCGCCCGGCTGTAATCGAAGAGCCATTGCTCTCCAGGCGGGATCGAGTTTTGAGGCCTCCAAATCACCCAAATAACCTCCGCTAATAGCAGAAAGCTGGTCGGTCGAATTGGCTCGGGCAATTTCAAAAAAGGACCCACCCGAAAGCAACTGCGATTTCATTGCGTTTGCCTTTTCCGCATTATCCGTAACCATCATCCGGAGGTATAGATGCTTCGGCGTCACTTGCGTTCGTTGCGCTGGAGAAGTTGATTGTTTTGCGATACCGAGATCCGAATGGACACGAATCCAATGATCCGCGATTACGAAAGGTGTACTACTCCTACTCTCCGGCATATGACATCCAACACAACCGGATGCGCGGTTCACGGGACAGATCGCTGCGTGATTACTCATCGTCTCGCTGTGGCACTGCAGGCAGGTCTTTTCCGACCTGGCGACCAACACTGCTTGGGGCGCATCCTGGTGCGGATTGTGACAATTCACACACGTGATTTGTCCGGAACTCTGCCGCCAGCACTCGCTATTGCTCAAGGCAGTGACCTGGTCCGAGATCAACAAATCATTCGGAAGCGGGTCCTGTATTTTGCTGAACCCGGCATGGCACTGCGAACAAGGCTGCATCTGCTCAGATACCGGAAACTTTGCCGGATTCAAGATCCCCTTTTGCGTGAACTTCTTCCCAAGAGCATCCAAATGCGACCTCCCCGGCCCGTGGCAGTTCTCACACGTTACTCCGGTTTCCATGTGCGTTCCCACTGTGCGGGGTTCGCCGTGACAAGTCAGGCACTTCTTTTCGAAATTGGGCGTCAATACTCGGCCGAGCGCCGTTTCGTAGGTTGTCGGTTTCTCTTTATCGAATCCGGGAGATAACGCAAGATTGTTTGAGGGATTGTAGTGCAAATACCGTGTTTCGATCAGCGGCGTGCGCGGCAAGAGCAAGCCATCAAGACTTCCAAGTCTCGCCAGGAAACTCAGGCCGTGCCGTTGGCCACCCATGGTCTTCTCAATCGGCATGGTAAGTGGTTGCGCTTCCGGCAGGTGTACTTGATAGCTTAGCCCCTCAGCGGTCCGGCGGATCAGGTAGCTGATCGCGGGATCTGCCCCTTCGCTATGCTGCTCCGATCTGTTTACCGGAAACGGCTGCGGCGTTATGCCCTGCCATGTCCGCGCCATGGCTGTTTGCGCTTGCGTCTTTGCGATATCAGCGTGGCATCCAGCGCAAACATCACGTCCGAGGTAGCGCTGGTCTGCCGCTCGGCATATCACCGACAAGGAAAGAAGGACCAAAAAAGAGAGGCGCATTACTTCCTAATTTCCCTATTGTCTATTGCCGGGAATGAGAAAAGGGGGAGCAGGTATCCGCTCCCCCTTTTATTTGTTCTAGCTGGTTGTTGGATTAGAAGTCGAGACGCATAGCAAACTGCATGCGGCGCATGTTCGAGCCTGGAGCGATTGCAGT
>JBJMGL010000190.1:0-13545 GCA_045807985.1 Bryobacteraceae bacterium | reverse complement strand
GAGGAGGGAGAGAAATGAAAATATTAACAGGTGTACTGGCGGCAGCAGTTCTGGCACTCCCAGTAATGGCCCAAAAGGATGCAACTTCACGGCTGCAAGCCGCTACTGAGAACTTACGGGAAATGATGAATGCCTCTGACAAAGGCATTCCGCAGGACCTTATTTCCAAAGCGTCCTGTGTCGTCGTGGTGCCTAACTTAAAGGCAGGCGGTTTTATTGTTGGCGGGCAATATGGGAAAGGCTTCTTTACCTGCCGTAAGCCGAGCGGGGTGGGCTGGAGCGCGCCCGGCTCTGTCAGACTATCGGGCGGTAAATTTGGGTTACTCATTGGCGGCAAAGAGACTGACGTCATTATGCTTGTCATGAACAAGGACGGTATGCAACACCTGTTGAGCGACAAGTTCCAGATTGGCGGAGAGGCTTCTGCTGCTGCTGGTCCTATTGGTCGTACTTCATCCGCCATGACGGACGCAGCTATGCATGCTCAAATCCTGACTTATTCCCGGTCGCGCGGCATATTTGGCGGACTTGATATTGACGGGTCAGCAGTCACCGAGGATGATGAAGCTAACCGTGAGCTTTATGGGAGCAAGATCAGCAATAAAGAGATCCTGAATAGCAGTCCCAAAGTTCCTGCTGAAGCGCAGCCGTTTATTCATGAGCTAGACCGCATTTCTTCCCGTAAGTAAGCTGCTACTCATCTAACTATTCCAAAGCCACTCAAGTCTAATAACTTGGGTGGCTTTTCATTTTTTGCCCGAGAGACAATAAGTCTTTGAAGCAACGCGTGTTGATCGTCAGAAAGTTATTTCTTCTCTTGTTTGTTTTGGCTTGGGCCTTGGCCGCTCAGTCAGAAAAGAACGCCAGCAAAGCCGTGATTGGCGCGCCTCAAAATCCGCCACGTTCCCGGCCTTCTGTTGATGCCCGTTCAGCAGGGGAATTGGACTCGCTATTGCGCCAATTCATCAATGTCCTTTCAACAGTTCAAAGTGAAAGCGCGGATCAGCAGTCCCCTGATAAGGCGATCTATGGCGGCGCGATCCCTTCCATGCTGCGGCAGCTTGATCCGCATACCCAGTTTTTTGACCCTGGGCAGTTTGATCAATTGAAGCAAATGGAATCGTCAGAGCAGAAAGGTTTTGGAAGTATTGTGTCGATTCTGCCGGGGCAAGTTATTTTTTTGCAAACTTTTCCCGGCACTCCGTCCAGCAAGGCGGGCATTCAGCCCGGAGATGAACTGGTTGCCATTGGCAATATTGCTATCAGGGAATTGGAGCCGGAACAAATCGTTCAGCTTCTGACCGAAGCCCGGCAACAGAAGATCACGGCGTTTGTTCGACGGGAAGGGTCCGCTAAGATTCTTCAATTTTCGCTAACGCCGGAACTGGTCGATTCCCCCAGTGTTGATCGCGCTTTTTTCCTGCAGCCAGGGTACGGGTACATTCGCATTGCAAGCTGGGACTTGCAGACCGCAAAGCAGTTCCGGGGAGCAATAGAGAGACTGGGAGGACCTTCGCTGAGCGGCTTGGTTTTGGATTTGCGCAATAATCCTGGAGGGGTCGTCTCTGCGGCGCTTGAGGTTGCCTCCATGGTTCTGCAGCCTGGACAAAGGATCTTAACAGCGAAGGGCCGCACCAGTGAAGTGCAAGCGGCTGATGTGCCTCCTACCGCTTCGCCATACAAATTTAAACTTGCGGTCATTATTAACGGAAAGACGGCAAGCGCATCCGAGATTCTGTCCGGCGCGTTGCAGGACCATGATCGCGCCGCTATCGTGGGAGAAGCCAGCTATGGAAAAGGGCTTGTGCAAAGTGTATTGCCTTTGTCCGGCGGCGCGGGATTAGCCATTACCACGGCTTTCTATTACACGCCGAGCGGACGTTCCATTCAACACCCGCTCCAGAACTCCGCGCTTTCCCGAACGTTCAACGACTCGCCTGCGAACAACCGCCCGGTTTATAAGACTGACCACGGCCGGGTAGTGACAGGCGGCGGTGGCATTCAACCGGACCTTCGCGTCAGCGATCCTTCTTCGACGCGTTTAGAAGCCGTGCTGGATGCAAGCGGGGCTGTTACTTCCTTCGCCACGCAATTTCTAAGCAAACACTCGCCATTACCGGATAAGCTTTCTGTCACCGCAGAAATGGTTGATGAATTTAAAGTATTTTTGTCCGAAAGACGGATTCAACCGAGTGTCGGGGAGTGGAGCCAGGAGCGCGCCTGGATTAGCAACCGGCTGAAAGAGGAGCTGATTACTCAAGCGCAAGGAGTAGCCAAAGGAGATGAGGTTCACGCGCAAGTTGATCCGCAAATCCAGGCAGCCCTGAAAACAATGCAAGAGGGTTTCAACCTCGCAAGCCTGCAGCACTGACAGAGCTTCATTCAGCCAAATTCAGGTATTGGGCCTGTGATAGTCTCCGCGGCTAAAGTACTTTTCCAGCCAGACATAAGCACAGATAAACAGGTACCGGCTGCCCATTTCCTTGAGTTTCAATTTTGGCACTCCACTTCGCCGATTACGCCATGTGATGGGAATGACCGTCCAAGTAAAACCGCGTACAATCGTCTTCAAAGGAATCTCCACCGTGAGGTTGAAGTGAGGAGATAAGAGCGGCCGACAGCCATCGATGACGGAACGCCGGTAAGCCTTGAAGGCGTTTGTTGTGTCATTCAGCTTGATATTGAACATCACACGAATGAAGAAATTTACCAGCCGGTTGATTCTCAGCTTCAACCAAGGATAATCAATGACTCCGCCACCTCTAATGAAGCGGGAACCGAACACAGCATCCCAGCCCTCATTCAGCAGTTCCCAATAGCGCACGACATCCCGGCAATCGTCCGATTCATCCGCCATCATGACGACAACAGCATCTCCGTTCATATGATCGAAGCCGTAAATGATGGCTCTTCCGAAACCATGCATGCCTGTGTTCTGGATTGGCTTTAGCGTCGGAACACGTTCGCGCGCTTCGAGAAGCTTCCGCCAAGTCGCATCTTTGCTTCCGTCATCAACCACTATGATTTCGTGCGGAATGTTATGCAGCCGCAATTCGACAAACAGGTGTTCCACGGAAGAGGCGATGCAGCCTTCCTCATCCCGCGCTGGTATCACAATGCTCAGAAGGCGAAGCGGTGCGGCGGTTTTGCCCGGTAGCGGCGGCGACCCCGGTGTCTTCATAGGGAACCGCAGCGTTTCAACCAATCCGGATGTGTTCTCACGTGTTCCGCGATCTCGTCCAGTATCGAAAACAAAGAGCGCTTCGGGCCCCAGCCTAGCTCGCGGGAACTGCGGTTGTTGTTCATCACGAGCCAAGGAATATCAAACGCTCGGGGGCGTCCGTCCGCTTCCGGCGTATGTGTACTGAAGTGCGCGCCGCACCACTCCGTCAACTGAGCCAGTGACATGGCATTGTCCGGACCGCCGCCCACATTGAAAACCGCATCTGCAGGAGGATCGCGTTTTATTTGAATCGCCAGGAGGTCCGCCAGATCATCAGGGTGGAACGCGTCCCGCACCTGATAGCCTTTGCCGCCGAATCCAATGTAACGGAGGCGCAAGCGGGCGGCGTAAGCGTGCAGCCAGTACGAGAAGATGCCCTGCTCGGCTGTTCCGAACTGCCCCGCTCCCGCCAGTACACCACACCGGTTGATCCAAACTGGGAAACCGAAGGTGAAGCCGTATTCGCTTGCCATTACTTCTGAAGCAAGTTTAGTTGCTCCATAAAGAGATAGGGGTGGTTTGGTTGAAAATGCTTCCGTGACGCCTTCGGCGGTTATTCCCGGCCAGTTCAACTGCTCCTCATCCAAAGTGAATGCCTGCTTGTGGACGCGAATGGGAAGCTCTGCCAGAGCACGCACAGAATAAACCCGGCTGGTGCTTAACAGAATTAAACCAGCTTTGTGAAGACGGCAGTACTCCAGGATATTCAGCGTTCCCGCCAAGTTATGTTCACTGAGCTGCCTGGGACTGGATTTTCCATCAATACCAGCCAGCACGCTTGGGTTGGCGGCGGCATCAATCACCCAATCGCAACTTGGCAGCGACTCCACATCACTCCGCATGCGGAGATCGCCATGAGCAAAATGGATTCCACGATCCGCCAGCTGCTGGCGATTGATCTCTGATCCGGGCCGTAGTAAATTGTCAATGCCTCTTATCTCGACACCTGCCAACCGCTCTTGTAAAGCGCGTGCCAGCCGGCTTCCGACAAAACCGCAAATCCCGGTGATAAGAAACTTCATTCCCCTAGCCGACGGCTACGCTTGCCAGTTTAGGAAGCCTCATACGCCACGACTTGACAATTTCCCGGAAAACGTCTTGTAAAGATCTTGTAATATACCAGTTCGGAAAATGTTGTTTCATTTTGCGAAGGTCGCTGTAGTAGCAAATATGGTCTCCCATCCGGTTCTGTTCCACGTAAGTAAAACGCTGCGGAGTGCCTGTCAGGGATTCCACGCTCTTAAAGGCTTCCAGAATCGAGCACGAGTTTTCCTTGCCTCCCCCGATATTGTAGACCTCTCCGCAGCGGGGCGATTCAATGAAGATCCTGATAAAGTTAGCCACATCTTCCGAGTGGACGTTATCGCGGACCTGCTTGCCTTTGTACCCGAAAACTTTGTATTCCCGGCCTTCTACATTGCACCGCACAAGATAGCTGAGAAAGCCATGCAACTCAACGCCGGAGTGATTCGGGCCCGTTAAGCACCCGCCCCGCAAACAGCAAGTCGGCATATTGAAGTACCGCCCATACTCCTGGACCATAACATCCGCGGCCACCTTTGAGGCACCAAAAATGGAGTGCATGGACTGGTCAATGGAGAACGTCTCGGGAATCCCGTTTTCAAACTGAGGATCTTCGTAATCCCAACGGGTATCTAGCTCTTTCAGCGCGATTGTATTCGGCAGGTCGCCATAAACCTTATTGGTTGACATATGCACAAAAGGCGACTCCGGGCAGGCTTGCCGGGCTCCCTCCAGCAAGTTTAAAGTTCCGACGGCATTGGTATCGAAGTCAGCAAAAGGAATGGCTGCCGCACGGTCGTGAGAAGGCTGTGCGGCAGTATGGATAATCGCATTGGGTCTAATCTCTTTGAGTAAAGCGAGAAGCTCCTGACGGTCACGAATGTCGATGTCGTAGTGTTTGTAACTGGGAATTTCGGTCTTGAGCCGCTGGAGCGACCAACTGGTGTCACCCTCCGGCCCAAAAAAAACAGAACGCGCATTGTTATCAATTCCGAAGACTTGAAACCCGCTTCTGCCAAAATGAATGCTCACCTCTGAGCCGATCAAGCCACAAGAGCCGGTTATTAATACTTTTTTCACAATATGTTTAGCCCTAATTCCAAAATACGGTAATGCTCATTTTCTCTCTTGATTGATACGATACCCCTTCAGCTGGACGTATGCCCGCCACATTCCCACACCAATTTGCTCTAGTTAACTCGCTTCGAAAACACATTGAATCAATCACGCAGCTCCATCCACAACCAGCCATTCTGATTCTCTTGTTGTATTGGCTTTTTCGCAACGGCTTCCACACAGTACAAAGAATATTCGACTATTACACTCCTTTGCCGACATGGGACTATTGGCGCATTGTACTCAATTTAAATGAGTATCGATCCTTCCATCTAGGCATTCTCTGGACTCAGCACAACGAGCACCGAATCGTATTTCCGGAACTTTTCTTTGCAGCGGATATGCTACTGCTGCACGGCCGCTTGATTCTTCCGTTAATTGTGAGCTTTCTTTGTTACCTTGCAACCTTTCTGATGCTCTCTTCTCCCATCTACTTAGACCGTTACCTCACGAAATTTGAGCGTTTTACAGCGATTGCGCTGGCGGGCGTTTTAGTGTTTTGGGAAGGTTGCGCCAATGTGCTCGCCAGTCCTTTCCTTTTGGTGTGGACAATGATGCAGTTCACTACAGCGTGCTCCTTTGTTTTTCTCAGTCGAATGAAAAACACGAAATCCAGCGTGCCTCTCCTCGGCACGGCCATTGCCGCTACTATTGCAACTTACTCCTCGGGCAATGCACTTGTTCTATGGCCTCTCATCATTTCTTTAGCTCTTTTTTTGCGGCTCGGCAAGACTCAGCTCTTTGTTCTCTCAAGTTCAGCCGTTATCAATTTTGCTTTCTATTTTGTCAACTATCGGTCATCGAGCTCACTGAACCTGTGGAACTTTTGGGTTCATCCGGTCTATTCATTCAACTACATCACGTCGTACCTTAGTATGCCCTTTGGCGGCAAGGGGGCACCGTCTTTCGGCATTGCAGCGGGTCTGCTCAGCCTTGTGGGAACAGCAACACTTTTCTTGCTTGCAGTACGCAAACAAGTTCACACCTCCCCGCCCGCCATCGTCCTTTTTGGCTATTACGTGTTTACCTCCTTAACGGCCCTGGTCACTGCGGCGGGGCGCATGGACCCCCAAGATTCCCAATTCATCGCTGCCAAGGCATCTCGCTATGTGACCGTACCTCAAATGCACTGGGGAGTGGTTATCCTTCTTTGCTTGTGGGTAGCGTGGAGAGCACTCCATCCTAAACAGATTGGTAATGTGCTTGCCCTTGGAGTTGCTATATTGCTTTTTGTTTATCTGCCGAAACTCGCTCCTTGGCTCGGAGCAACCGCTGACTTGTTTGCTGAACAACAATTGGAAACTCTCAGTGTTGAGGACGGCCTTACGGATAAAAACCTTTTACTCAAAATTTGCCCGAGCCTTCCCGCGGTTTCCGCCGGGCTTTCTTCTCTTCAGCAATCGAATTTATCTATTTACTATCATTTCCGTGGCCGCTGGCTGGGCCAGCCAGTGCATCTGTTCTCGCCGATTCGCAACTCCATGCCGGGCGCAATTACGCAAGCGACTTCCGTCGATTCGGGTTTGCAGGTCCTAGGCTGGGCAGATTTTTCAGAGTGGAAATCACCCTATCGATGGGTGATCATGACTGACGAGTCCGGCACCATTGTTGGTTTTGGCAGCCACTTTCCAGCAGGATTTCCCAGATCCGTCCGCTCTCCTACCAATCCTTCTCCTTTCGGCTGGGTTGGATTCATTTCCCAAAGAAGGCGGCCCAAGACCGTTTTTGCTTATATCGTTAGTCCTCGCAGAAATGAAATCTTTCCGCTCACCGGCTCACTTCCCCTTCCACAGGAAAGCCATGAGTGATAAATGGTCGGGCCGCCGGGATTTGAACCCGGGACCTCTTGCACCCCAAGCAAGCGCGCTAGCCAGGCTGCGCCACGGCCCGAAGCTTTCAGTTTACCGTAACGTGCTACTTGCCCGGTTTACTGTCTTGCCTACGGTCGGACACAATCGTGACTTCCATGTCGTCCGCAAGGCCGACAACGTGGTTTACAAGGCTTTTGCCCCGCAGCCGTTCCATTCCTTTGCCAACCAGCCTAGGCAAGAAGATCTGCCGCGCTTTCCGATCCCTGGCAAAATCCACCAGCGCTTGCGCATGATCGGATCCGCTCAACACGCGAGTTTCAATGTGCAAATTACGCGCAAAATTCAAATGCCGCTCTATAGCCTCACGCTTCTGGGCGGGCAAGGACTGCAGATCACCCCGTTCCGCTACAAACACCGCAAAGCAGTCTGCATGCGTGACATCAGCCACCCGCTTGCCCCGGCGGATGAGCATAGCCGTGGAGGGGTCGTCGCTAACATAGATGATGACAGCATCGTTTAGGTGCCGGTCCCGAGGGAAAGCAGGCGACTCCGGCCCCGGTTCCAATCCGTTCTCATCCTGGTCAATACGCTCTTCCACCTCATGCGCGGTCTGCCGTAGAGCCATTTCGCGCAACGCTACCAGAGTTGATTCCTTAAAAAAGTTCTGCAACGCTCGCTGCGCCTTGTCGGGCGGATAAACGACACCTCGCTCTAAACGGTTGAGCAGAGCGCGTGGCGTCAGGTCCACCATGACAACTTCATCCGCTTTCTTCACCACCCAATCAGGAATAGTTTCTCGAACCTTTACACCGGTGATCTGCGCCATTTGATCATTCAGGCTCTCCAAATGCTGAACGTTCATGGTGGTCAGCACGTCAATGCCGTGTTCGAGGATGAATAATACGTCTTCCCATCGCTTTTCACGCGGAGATCCGGGCACATTGGTATGCGGGAATTCATCAATGACGGCTACTTTCGGATGGCGGGCTGCAATTGCTTCAGCATCCATTTCCTCGAAATAGGACCCCCGGTATTCGACCTTCTTGCGCCCCACCATTTCCAAGCCTTCTGTCTTCGCGATGGTGTCCTTGCGTCCATGTGGTTCGAAGTACCCGATTACGACATCAACACCCTTGTGGCGAAGCGCCTGGGCTTCCTCCAGCATTTGGTACGTTTTGCCAACGCCCGCCGCGTACCCCAAAAAAATCTTTAACTTGCCGCCCTTGCTCATGATTACTTACGTGGTTGACTGACCAATACCCTCAAACACTCTACATCCGTCGCCCGTTAGACTGAGAGCATGTTGTTCCGTATCCTTTTCACTATTGCACTAGGAGCTTACTCCGTATGGGCTGGAGATAGCCGGATTTCAGGGGAGAAAATTCGTGCGCATGTGAAATACTTGGCAAGTGATGAGCTTACCGGTAGAGGCGTGGGCACCAATGGTGAAAAGCTGGCAACGAATTACATCGCTTCGCAGCTGCAGGTAGCGGGTCTCAAACCAGGCGGCGATAACAATACTTATTTTCAGCAAGTTCCTTTGGTTGGCTCAACAACTCTGCCTTCCGCCTCCCTGAAAATTTCCGGGAAAGGATCACCGGCCTCTTTGTCTTTCGTCAAGGACTACGTGGGAACCGCATTCTCGCAGAAGCCGGAGAACGATTTCAATGCGGAGGCTGTTTTTGTTGGTCATGGAATTTCCGCGCCTGAGTTTGGGTGGGATGACTACAAGGGTGAAAATCTGGCGGGTAAAGTTCTTGTCTATTTTACGAACGAACCGCCGTCCGATGATCCAAAATTCTTCGGTGGACGCGCCCTGACCTATTATGGCCGCTGGACTTACAAATTTGAGGAAGCTACCCGGCGTGGCGCTGCCGCAGCGCTGATTATTCACACAACACCGACCGCTGGTTATGGCTGGGGCGTGGTGAGCGGTTCGTGGAGTCAGGAACGCCCGGAGCTGAAGTTAAAAGTGGGCGAGAACGGTCTGAAACTGGCCGCTTGGCTTTCGCAAGATGCCGGGACCAAGTTGATTGCGTCCACCGGCAAAACGCTGGATGAGTTGCTCGCCATAGCTAATCAGAAATCGTTCCGGCCCATTCCTCTGGGAGTTCGCGTGACGGGGCATATTCCGGTTAAGCTGCGCGAAATCGATAGCCGCAACGTCATTGGGCGGGTGGACGGCGCTGATGGGCAGTTGAAATCCCAAGCTGTCCTGTTTACGGCGCATTGGGACCATTTGGGGGAGGCGGTTCCGGTTGGTGGCGACAAAATTTATAACGGTGCGGTGGATAATGCGACAGGATGTGGTGTTGTTCTTGAAATAGCGCGCGTTTGGGCGGGGCTGCCGCAGAAACCAAAGCGGAGCGCCTTGTTTGTATTTGTGACTGCGGAAGAGTCTGGCTTGCTCGGTTCAGAGTACTATGGCGAACATCCGGAAATGCCAGCAGGACAAACCTCTGCTGATATCAACTTCGACGCTCTTTACCCGTTTGGCAAGACTCGAGATGTTTCCGTGACTGGCGCCGAGAGAACGACCTTATGGCCATTGGTGCAAAACGACGCAAAACGCTTCAACCTAACGATTACACCGGATGCGGAACCGGAACAGGGCCATTATTACCGTTCCGATCATTTCTCCTTGGCGCGTGTGGGTATTCCCGCTTTTTCGGTCTCCCAAGGTAACGATTATATGGGGAAATCCCCGGATTTCGGCAAAAAGATTTTCGAGGAATACAATGCCCAGCATTACCACCAGCCCTCGGACGAATACCATGACGATTGGAATTTCGCCGGAATGGAGCAAATGGCGAATTTCGGATTGACGCTCGGGCTAGATTTTGCGAACACGCCGGAGCTGCCGACCTGGAATGCGGGCGATGAGTTCTTGGCAGCACGCGAAAAGAGCGGAGTTCACCGCGCTCAGTAAGCCATATTCAGCGAGTTCATTACAGCGGCTCAGGCGCGATGGGCAGCAGCTTGAGCCGCAATGACGGCTGCGCCAATAGTGGCATTAGCGTCTTCACTGCCATGGACAATCTCAAGTGAATAACTCTGTAGTGGGCTCAGCTTCACCATCTCGTGCAGATACTCATTCAGCAAACCCAAATTCGCAAATTTCGCGTTAGGGCCAGTGATAAAGAATTTTCCCGGCCCGCTCATGTGAACGCTCGTTGCTGTAGCGGCAGCTAAAGCGCGATGCCAGAGCTTGACAAAATCGACGCAGCGGCTTTCTCCGGCTTCCGCTTGCTCGAACACTTCGTCCGGCTCCAGGTCCATGAAACGCAAACGCATGGCCCGCAGGCCCATGATTCCTTCCAGATGCCCCTTACCGCCGCAGCCACAGAACTGCTCCTTGGGATCAAGAGTCACAATCGAGTGACCGGCTTCCCAGACCCCGTCTGCCTGCGGATACCGTCCAAAGCCAATACCCGTGCCTAGAAACCAGACTCTGATCAGGCGATCCAGATAGCCGCGGTTGGCAGCCATTCCAGCAGCCATGGCATTCGCATCGTTGGTGATTGAGACGGAAAGTTTGCCAAAACGGGCAGATAAAGCTTCCACCAGGGAGGCTTGCATATTCAAGCCCTTGAATTGAACCAGATTGGGGGAATCCTCCACAATGCCGTTGCGAATAATTCCTGGCATCGCTAATCCAATATGAGTGGGCGCCTCCTTGATTTCGAGCCGCTCCAGCAGAGCGACGATTCTTTGCACAATGATGTCAGCCGGGACACCGCTCAAGCTGTTTGAGTTCAGAGCGTCATTTGGTTCGACAGCCAGATCTCCGGTAACAGTATGGTCAACGATCACTGCAGCCGCGAGTCTTTCTGTTACTGATATTCCGATTCCGTGGGCCATTGTGGTTCCTGCTTCTTAAACGCGGGTAAGTTTATTTAATCCATTGAAAGCTGCGGCTTTGTAACACTCTGCCAGTGTCGGATAGTTGAAAACGGTGTCAACGAAGTAGTCCACCTTGCCTTTTAATATCAATACTGCCTGGCCAATATGCAGCAACTCGGATGCACCCTCGCCAATAATGTGAACACCTAGTATCTCCAAAGTGTCACGGTGAAAGATCAGCTTAAGGCGGCCCGTTGTATCGCCGCGAATCTGACCTCTTGCAATCTCCCGATAATACGCTACCCCCACTTCGTAAGGCACATCTTCGTCAGTAAGCTGCTCTTCGGTTTTCCCGATAAATGAGATTTCGGGAATGGTGTAAATCCCAAATGGAAAGTAGCTTGGATTCGAAGAAATCGGGCGATGAAACGCGTGGGCAACGGCAATCCGGCCTTGCTCCATCGAAACAGAGGCCAGACTGGGGAACCCAATGACATCACCCACCGCGTAAATATTGTCCTGTTTCGTTTTGTAGTTTTCATCCACGGCAATGCGGCCGCGCGAATCTGCTTCAAGGCCCGCGGCTTGCAGATTTAATTCGTCCACGTTGCCTTGCCGGCCTACAGCGTAAAGCAGAGCATCGCCGGAAACTCTCTTATTGCTCTCAAGCAGCGCTACCACACCCGTTCCGTTCTGCGCCTCCTCCACGCTCTGGACTTCCTCGTTAAGGCGCATCGTCACTCTGTGATCACGCAGATGATAGGAGAGCGCTTCCACGATTTCCGAATCGGCAAACTCCAGCAACCGTGGCCGTTTTTCAATCAATGTGACGCGTACGCCCAAGGTCGCGAACATGCATGTATACTCAACCCCGATCACGCCGCCGCCCACCACAATCAGCGTCCGAGGGAGAGACTGCATTTCCATAATCTGGTCGCTATTGATGATGGTGCGCGCATTAATCGGCACCTTTGTCGAAGCTGCTGGTTTTGTGCCGGTCGCGATCACGATGGTTTCGGCTGCAATCTCCGAAGACCCTTTCACGCTTGTAATCTGGACCGTTTTCGGGGAACTGAAACTCGCAACGCCAGTCAGGACCTCAATGCCGTTTCGGGAAAGCTGAGCTTGCGTAACATCGATTTCCGTCTTAATCACATGTTGAACCCGAAAGGCAAGGTCGGACATGGTGATCTTCTCTTTGACCCGATAACTCACGCCATAGATGTTCTGGTAGTTATAACCCGACAAGTGCAGGACAGCCTCCCGCATCGTTTTACTGGGGATGGTACCGGTGTTGATGCACACGCCGCCAATGACCTCGCGGCGCTCCACCAAGGCAACACGTTTCCCGGACTTAGCGCCTTGTATGGCGGCTCGTTGACCCGCCGGGCCGGAACCAATCACAACTAAATCGTATTGAGTCATCAGAAGCAGCAGTCCAATTCTTTTTTAGCTGTTAAGATCATCGACGACCTGCTCAGCGCAGTCTAATTTGCTCCCAAAGTACAGCACGGATTTAAGCGCGGGATCGTGTACGAACCCAACTCTCCTTACTGAGTAGACGTGGTCGAAGTTTTGTCTTTTACCTTATCGGCACCCTTCTCTGCCGCGCCTGCAGTTTTATTTACGCCCTTTTTAACACCATGGCCTGTTTTCTTAGCGCCCTTTTTCACGGCATCCGTCGTGTTTTTACCGGCATCCTTCAAATCCTGCCCGGCGCTCTTGCCCGTATCGGTCTGTCCTGCCGTGAGCGTCAGGGAACCGGCCAGTAATAGTGAAAGCAACCACAATTTTCTTTGCATTCTTACATTCCAACACACAACAGTGCCAATTATCGCCTGCTGGAATAAATTAACAAGAATTGCCAAGTCTCAACGCGGAAATAAAGATCCTGGCGAAACGTCACAAACCTTTCACTGCCGCCGTGAGGCGATTACTTCCGGTTGACGCATCATTCGAGAGCAATCCAGAAATGCAAGATCTATCTACAGAATATTAGCCCTAGCGATATGTGATTTGCAGATATTACTTCGTTACCGTTCCTCTCTGTGGAGCAGGAACACAAGGGGTAGCGGATCTAAACTGACTTCGGTGCCTGTGGTTAACACATTTCTTTCAAACAATTATTCTTCTGGCCGATATTGATTACATGCTGGTTCATGATTTAGCTCGCACTGAGAATAGGTTTACAGCGTTACGTCAGTACTGCGAGAACGAGGCACGAATCGATCCAGCTGACTTTCATTGCATCAATTATGATTTCTGTAACGCTACCCTGACAAATCCGTTAGACGCTGGTAACAAGGGGGGATTGGCCTTCGTAGGCGAACAATACGATATACGTGTTCGGACGGATGATTTTCGATTGATGTTTGTCGGTTACGACTATGGCACCGGTTGCTCGGGATTAGTGGATCGCAGAAGAGATATTCAGGAGTATCATCCGCGGCTAAATCCCCATTACAAGGGCATCGTGAAAATGCTTTTGGAAATATATCAGGAATCATGCCCTTCCGAGGCTGAAACAGG
>JBJMGL010000189.1:0-8511 GCA_045807985.1 Bryobacteraceae bacterium | reverse complement strand
GCAAGCGCTTCCTCGGCCGTCACGACAGAGTCCTCTTTGTGGTGAAGACCTTTCGAGAGCACTGACTGATTCTAAAGTGATTAGCTGCTTTACAACCCGCTCACTGCGAAAGTTCGCCTAATCAGTTCGATTTTTTCCGAAGCGTACAACCGTAAATTTCGGAACAAAATCACATTTCACGAAAGCTTATCCATCACGCCCGCGTGGTCGAACTTGAATGCTTATTCAGGCACCGGCAACGTCACGCTCACAATTCCCATCTATAGGCGAATCAGCTATACCCTGGGCGTAACGGACTCCTTTATCAACAACCCATCGCCTGGATTCAGAAAGAACTCGTTCCAGTTCTTGTCAGGGATCACGTACACACTGCCGTAAAAATACCGGCAATCAGCGGCTCAAATGTACGGGATCAATGAGCAGAAGCGGATTTACACGCCTGCTTTTACATAAACTTTATCGGCGGCGGCAACGCTGGCATCCTTCTCGACGACGTTCACCTTGACGGGCTGTAGACCTGGCTTGCTTTCCGGCTTGGCTTCAAAGGTCAGGATGTACTGATGCTGTAATTGCTCAGTGATTTGCTGGAGGAAAGGCTGGAAAGAAACGGGCGGACCATAGCCGATCATGTAAGACTCGCCGCCTGTCTCATCGGATAGCTGTGACAAAAAATTCTGGCCCCAGTTCGAGCGCCAAAAGGAATGGCCGTCATGACCAGCGCCTGGATTGTAAATGGTATAGACAACAACTCCAGCTTTCTGCGCATCTTCAATGCCTCGATTCACGTATGGATTATTTGCCGTATAACCGCCGCCTAAGCCTTCAATACCGCTGCTGATCATAATAATTGTCTTTCGCTCAGCGCCTGTTTCCGGCCAATTCTTGACAGCATCGGAAATTGAATCGTACGGACTGACATTAGCTCCAGCCGCGCCAAATGGCAGGCGAATGGAGTTAGCAGCGGCAGCATGATCGCGAGTGAACTTTGACACCATCTGACTAGTGCCGTTCCGCATATAGCCAATCGCTACTTCGGTAGTGGCCGGCAGTGAGTTAACAAACTGCTTGAGCCCATTGATTTGAGTGCCGAACGCGCCGTCGGCGGAATCGTCGATCAGCAGCAAAAGCTGCATTCCCTTCCCATTCTGGCCGGCAGGAACCAAGCTTGTGACTGGTCGCTTGTCTTTGCCTTGGAGGACAGCAATGTCTTGCGGTTCGATCGGAGGAACTTCTTTGTGATGCTTGCCTTCCAGCGTGACGACAATGCTGACCGGCACGCCGGGCGTGTTTCCGTTTTGGCCTGCAAAAGCGAAACTGGCGACAGCGGCGCAGACCAAGACCGCACCCGCAAGAGATTTAGAGTATTTCATATCACTAAAGCTGCTTAGATCAAAGCAGCGGTTTGGGAGTGACGGAAAGCCGCCTTACTCCTCTTATTGGATCGACTTATGTCCCTGGAAGATGCAAGCACGTATCCTTCCAGTTCCTGTGCCCTAACAGCGGCAGTGTGAAAACGCAAGGTGCGTTCCCGAGCCTTATCCGCTATCTGCAACCGCTGCTCTGACGACATCTGTAAGTAAGACGAAACGTCGGCGGCCCTCCGTACCGGGAGAATTTCAGAGCCGGGCGTAAAAATCGTATCGAGCCCTGGCCATTCGTCGGTGATGATCGGCACGCCGCAGGCGGCAGCTTCGAATAGGCGGACACTGGGAGAATAACCAGCCTTCACCATATCCTGGCGGGTTAAATTCAGCGTGAATTTTTGCGAGTTGTAAAAACGGACATGCTCATGGGCAGGCAGGTGATCGATGCGCTGAACGTTTTCCGGCCATTCAATATCGTCCGGATACTGAGGACCGGCTACTGCGAATTGCTGTTGCCGGTGGACGCGGGCAACGTCCAGCAAAAGTTTGTTGAGCGCGGGTTGGCGATCTGGCGCATAGGTTCCCAGGTAAGCAATATCCCATTCCGGTCGCTGCGGGTCAGGAAAGTACAAAGATGGATCAACCGAGCAGTAAAGCGCCCGGGCGCAAGGCGAGCCGAGCTTTTCTTCTATGTAGGTAAGAGTCGGGCCACCAGTAAAAGACAGATACAAATCGTACTGGGGGTAAAGAGGGGGGGAAATGTACTCACACTTGCCTGTCTGCAAATTGGCCAAAGTAACAGGCGTATCGATGTCGTAAAAGGCGCGAACACTCTTTGCAGTCGAGATGACCCATTCGCCTACGGCAATGCCTTCGGGAACATACGATCCGACAACAACCAGATCGGCGTTACGGATCAGGTTCGTATAGCGGTCCCGTAACTCCGTCAAGTTGGAGTACAGGCCAATCTCGCAGTAGGGCGCTTTATCGAACTCACGGTTGGACGAGTACCAGGGCACGTCACGCTCCAAAAAAGTGATGCGATGACCGCGCGCAGCCAACTCCTTCAGCAAGGCACGGTAGGTCGTGGCATGACCATTGCCCCAGGTGGAGGTGATGGTCAGGCCCAGGAACACGCAGTCGAGCTGGGGGGCCCTCAAGCTTTCATCTCCAAAGCCGATCCTATCGACGACAGCGTATTCTGCAAAATGTCTTCGACCAGTTTTCCGCGCTGCTTGTAAGTGTGGTCTTGTAAGACACGCTTGCGCGCAGACTCGCCAATGGATCTGGCCCGGTCAGTATTGAGATGGAGCAGGATACGAGCTACGTCTTCGCCGCTGTGAGCAATGAGGATTTCTTTTTCGGGCTGGAGAAAGGAAGCAATACCTTCCCAATAGTCGGTAATCAGGCAAGCGGCGGCTCCTGCGGCCTCGAAAACGCGGGTAGCGGGAGAAAAGCCGTAGCGGGCCATGCTGTCCCGGCTAATATTGAGCACAGCCAGCGCGGAGCAGTTGAACACATTGTGATCTCCCGTGTAAACGTGACCAAGATAGCTCACATTTTCCGGAACGGGTTTGTCCGCCCAGCCGCTTCCTCCCAGCAGAAACCGCTTGGCCGGCGCAAGCGCGGCGGCTTTCAGAAAGTATTCCTCGACACGTGCTTCGCGATCCGGCAGTCGATTGCCGAGAAAGGAAAGGTGGCAGGCAAACTTTGGGTCAGGCTTCACCGGGAAGTGAACATCCGGATCAAACGCGTTGTAGATGGCAAAGCAGTCGCGCGCGCCGATCCGTTTGTATTCGTCTGTCACGCGATTCCCGCCACCGTAGGTTAGAACAAGGTCGAAATGCTTCAACGCGTGATGAAACCCATCATTCGGATTGGACGCAAGGCGTTCCAGGGTAGCGGGCGCATCCACGTCCCAAAAGACTTTGCAGACTGAGGGAGGCATGGCGGAAACGCGATTTTCCAGCTCTTCATCAAGCATGCCGACGCCGCTGGCCTTCACAACGACATCACAAACGGAGGAGCAGGAAAGGTGGCGATGAACTTCATCCTGGTTATCTGCGCTGTAAACAACGATGCGCGCCCACTCGGGATCGGGAATATCGCGATGCTTTTGACGATCATACGCATCCGGCTCGAAAAAAGTAATGGTGTGGCCGGACTGCGCCAAGGCGCGGAGAATACCCCGGTAATAAGTAGCAGCACCGTTCCAATACGCGGAAACGAGGCTAGAACCCCAGAAAGCGACATTCAATGCTTCACCTCTTCGTAGATGCCGAGCAGTTGATCAACGCGATGACCGCAAGTGTGGCGCTTGCGGATTGTTTCCAGGCCGCTCTCGCACAAGCTACGGGCCAGGGCCGGATCGTTCAGAACGTTGTACAAGTGTGACTGCATTTCTACACCATTTTGAGCCATCAGGAAATCTTGTCCGACCCGAAACAAACCTTCCGTGTCCGGCCAGGGCGCGGAAACCAATGGGATGCCGCAAGCAAGCGCTTCAAAGGGACGGATTGTGGGGATACCAACTAATTTTTCCACGTAAGGGCGACGGGGAACATGGACAGTGGCACGGAACTGAGCAAACACTTCGGGAACCAGAAAATTGGGCAGCCAGCCTTCGTAGCAGATGCCAGCCTCCGCGAGTTCTGTTTTGGCGGTTTCCGGGTAGCGCACGCCATGAACCCTGGCGCGCAGTTTTAGCGACTTGACGGGGCGGAGCAGATATTCGCGCAGCTCTTCGGTGCGCTCCTCGTCTCCCCAGTTGCCGATCCAGACAACGTCACCTTGTTTTGTGCCTTCGTGGCGCGGGTAAAAGATGCGGGTATCAGCAGCCTCGTGCCAGACGTAAACTCGTTGAGCCCAGCCAAGGCGCTGGTAAGCGTCCTTGAGAGAAGCGCCATAAGCAAGTACGCCATCGTAGTTTGACAGGTCGAAGCGCGCCAGTTCTTCCTGTGCCGTGAGCGCCCGGTGATGAGTGTCGTGGAAAAAGAGCCGGAGATGCGGATGGTGATGGCGATAGTTTCCGATAGTCGCGATCAGATTGGGATCGTTCCATTCATGCACAAGAGCTAGATCGATTTGATCGAGCGCGCGGTCTACATCAAATTGCTCAAGCCGGTAAGTCTGGCTTTGGAGATTGGAAAAAGCGCGAGCATAGCGATCGAGCGCAGCTTGGCCGTAGTCGCGGAGCAGGTTTTCGCGGCTCCAGCCACCCTCGGGTTCATAGATAGAAACTTCGTGCCCGCGTGCCTGCAATTCAGACGCAACACCGCGCAGGAAATGAGCGTTGCCGTGGTTCCAGTCCGAAACAAGCGAATGATAGAACAGTGCGATGCGGAGTTTCATACCGATACCTCGCGGTAAAGGTTTTGATAAGCCGTTATCGAATCTTGCTCGGAGTAACGCTCACTATGTTCTCTGGCGGCTTCGCCCCAGTGTAAACGCTGTTCGGGATTGCTGATAAGCTGATTTACTTTGCACACCCATTCTTGGGGCTTACGGCCATCAATAAAGATGGCGGATTGGGACCATAATTCACGGAGGCTTGCAACGTCGGAAAGAACCAGGCAGCAACCGGAGCGAGCTGCTTCCAAAACAGAAAGGCCAAAAGGTTCGTACAAGGCTGGATGAAGAAAGATGCCGGCGCGTGACATGTATCCAAGCAGTTCCACGTTTGGCAGGCGTCCGAGGGTACGAAGAGAATCGGGAACGGCGACTGGAGTTTCCGGCCCCTTGTCATCTCCAGCGAGATAGATGGGCCAGCGCAGATGCGGAGCTATCTCCGCCAGGATGGAAAGGTTTTTTGCCTGATCCCACAAACGGCCAGCAGCTAAACAGAATGGCTCCTTTGCCGTGGCAGGAAGATCTGGCGTGGCGCTGAAATTATGGATGACTTTTATCTTTTCAGGAGGTACCGAGTATCCGCGCTCCACTTCGTCAGCCATGAACCGGGAGGGAGCCACCACTGCATGGCAAGCTGATAATCCGTTTGCGACACGGCGGTAGTATTCGGCCCACTCGGGACCGGGCGCACAGCGATGGACAGCATGCCACCAGGAATAAACACAGGAGTGCGCCACCACGACAACCGGCTTTTGCCATGGCAGCACGGCATGCGCATAGCCGTTGAGATGAACTACGTCAGCCTTAAATGCGGCTTGGGTCGAAAGGAGCCATTCGCCTGCGGCATCGATATCGCGCCACGGGTCGCTCATCCACTCCAGCGCATAGCCGCTTTGGCAAAGCTGGACTTGCGGAAGACTTTTGAGCTGCTGTTTCTGCTCCATCGAAGGATGAGGGCCCAATGTGGCAAGCAGAACTTCGGCATTCTCGCCCAGGCCCCGGATCAGATCCACCGAGTACTGCCAGACTCCGCCGACAGCATCGGTTGTCATCAGAATTTTGATTGGCTTCTGAATGTCTACTGAAGCCTCAGCGGCCATGCCCTGCTACTTCCAACTCGACTAGGCGTTGCGGCTTCTGTTCTTGGATATCACTAAAGGCATTGAAGCCGTTGAGATAAGCATCATGAGCGCGCTCCCAAGCGAAGTCGTCAGCGGGACCCCACATGCGGGTGTACTCAGGTGAACCGGGATAGGGGAACAAGGGCACGGGCTTATTAGCCCAGACGCCATGGGTTTCCAGTTTTTGACGCCAGAGTTCCACGGTCTCCGCATCGTCTTCCGCCATGGCAAGAAGATTGGCCTGCACGAAAGGAACAAGCTGCTTGGCATAAACCAAGCGTTCGGTTAAGTCCTCCGTGGACATTTTGCACTTTTTGTCCAAATAAGCCCGGCCCGCCTCGGTGACGCTTTCCACGCCAGCCTCGATGGAGACGCAACCGGCGCGGGCCAGCATCTCGATAGCCTCGTGGTTCCAGAGGTCGATGCGCGTTTGCACCCCAATTTTTACTTTACGCTCGGCAAGTGCGGCGAGCAGGGCCGCGTCGGGGAGAAAAATTTCATCAATGAAATAAATGTATTCGACCCCTTGTTTTAAAAAACTGTCGAGCTCCCGCAATACGGTTGGCAGCGGGCGCTTCCGGTAGTTGTTACGGAAATTATCTTTCGCGCAAAACGTGCAGTGATACGGGCAGCCACGCGAAGCTTCCATTTCAGCGCCAGGGCCGGCCGGCTCCGCGTCAAAACGGTGGTGGTGGTGCTTATGCCGCTGAATCGTTGCCTCCGGCCACTGCAAGGCGGGTAACTGCTTCATGTCGGCAGCACGGTTCGGACCACGAGCAACAATTTGATCGCCGTCGGGGAAGGCTACCGACGAAAGGGCACGCGGGTCACCAGCCAGAAGCGGGAGCACCTCTTCACATTCGCCGAGGATCACGAAATCGGCGTTGAGTTTCTTCAGAACTGCTCGCGGAGTAGTGGAGCCATGAGGCCCGACGACCACTAGCTTGCCCACGCCTCGCAACTGGTTCGCCAGCTCTTGCGGTACCCGGATTTCGGGCGGAGCACAGCGCCAGAAGAGATAACTGGGAGCGGTCGTAATGACCGTGAAATCAGGCTGAAATGCCTGGACCTGCTTGACAATTTCTGACTGGCTGAGCCCGTCTAACTGGCCGTCAACCAGCAGCGTCTGGTGGCCAGCCGCTTCGAGCAGCGCCTTTGCGTAACCGAACTCCAGAGGCAGGTGCGGTTCCCGGCAGCCGAAATAGATGCTGCCTTCAAATGTCCAAGCAGGGTTAATTAAAGCAAAACGCATCAGGCTACCTGCACCTCAGATTGTGCCACGAGCGCCGGACGTTTCAGGTACCAGTCGCGAAGCGCGCGCACGCCTTCTCGAATACTCACTTCGGAATTCCATTGGAGTGCCGCCTTGGCTTTTGATGGGTTCACGACGTACCATTTTTGATCGGCCAAGCGTTCCGGACCCCATTCAATTTCAATCGGCGCGCCGATTAGTGAACGGATCTGATCTAACAACTCCAGCAAGCTCGTACAATTCTCAGGTCCGCCGCCTACGTTGAAAGCCTCTCCGGCCGCCAAGTCCATGTTTTGCTGCGCACGGCGCATCAGACGCACCAGATCTTCCACAAAGAGCAAATCGCGAACCTGTTTGCCGTCGCCGAAGATTGTAACGGGCTCGCCTTTCATCGCCTGCCGCACGAAATGCGCCACCCATCCCTGGTCCTCGGAACCAAGCTGATAGGGACCGTAAATGCAGCTCATGCGAAAAACAGTAGCCGTAAGGCCGTACGAGTGAGCGTAGTCCAATACGTACTGGTCCGCGCTGCCTTTAGAACAGCCATACGGCGAGAGAAACTCCAACGGCTGATCCTCCGCGACTCCGCTTTGCGCGAGCTTTTCGTCCTCCGGTTCCCAACGCCCGGAGCGTTTGCAAAGTTTAACGTTACGGAGTTTGCCATAGACTTTATTGGTCGAAGTAAACAGCATTGGCAGTTTGACGGAAGAATGGCGTACAGCTTCCAAAATATTAAGTGTGCCCAGGAGATTGGATTCAAGATCAGCAAGGGGGTCTTGCAGGCTGGTAGTAACAGCGACTTGCGCTGCCAGATGATAGATGGCCTTGGCGCTCCCAACAGCGCTCTTTATTTCGTTTCGGTCGCGTACGTCGGCGTGTGTGAACCGGACATGATGGGGAAATCGCTCCTGTAGCTCGGCAATGTTTGCCTCAACACCAGGACGGCTCAGATTGTCGTAAATGTGAACCGGTTGGTCGCCGCTCAGGTAGCTCAGGGCGACATTTGTTCCCACAAAACCCGCGCCGCCCGTGATCAAGATATAGCGTCGTTCCACTCCGCCGCTCCCTGCCCTACACCACCAACCCGCGTGAAGCGAGTTCGTTCCGCATCTCGTTAAAGCGATCTTCCGCAGTTTGACGTTCGAGCCAACCGGCGAGGTCACGTATACCATCTTCCAAAGTAATCTTTGGTTTGTAGCCTAAAACCTGCTGCGCTTGGCTGATGTCCGGATAGCAATGACGGATATCTCCCACGCGGTATTTACTGGTGATCTCGGGTTCCAGATTCTTGCCAAGCACCTTCGAGAGCCGGGAAGCCACCTCACGCACCGTGACGGTTTCACCGCTGCCGACATTAAAGATCATGTCCTGCGCTCCTTCGACCTCCAGAGCCAAGCGGCAAGCTTGCGCCACATCGTAGACGCTG
>JBJMGL010000188.1:0-10793 GCA_045807985.1 Bryobacteraceae bacterium | reverse complement strand
AGATGGCAATCCTGGCTGGCAGACCTTGTGGCGGGGCTGGCAACGCTTACAAGACTTGTACTGGGGTGTACAGGCCGCCTCTATTCCGAGTGATAAATGTGGGTAAGGACAAGGCCTGAAAGGCGGTGGGTTTAAACCAGCCGATGGAAACTAAAGAGAAGGATACGAATTTAGTTACAGGAGGGAGGCGGCGTCTGGGTGTGGTTCGTGTGACGCCGCGCTCTGTGTGGTTCCAAGGTTATACGCAGAATAACAGCCAATGACTCATTTGTCCTGAAACCAGAGATGGGTTTTATCCTACAACTTTTGGTTGATCCGGCTGTTGGTAGGCAGGCAAACGAGCGAACAACACCGCAGCGCAAGCGACAGCAACGGTGAAAATCAGCAACACCGACCGGTAAGAATGCGTGATGTCGAAAAATTTTCCCAACACCAATGGCCCAAGCGCACCGGCAACAGCGTAAGCAGACCACGTATACCCGTACAACTCACTGAACCGCTCCAGCCCAAAATATCGAGCCAGCAAATACGGCACCGCATCCGATTCCGCGCCCAATCCAACGCCCACCAGCAAAGCCCCTAAAAATGAACTCCAGACAGCAGCACCAAGGATAATCATCAGCATTCCGCATACACAGACGGTAAACAAGACGGCCACTGTTCGCGATGCCCGAAATCGGTCCAGTAGATAACCAGTAATCAGCTTACTTACGAGAGAAGCGAAACCCATAGCCGCCATCACATTAGCCGCCTGTACGGCGGAGTTGCCGCGATCCGTCAAAAACGGTACCAGATGCGCCATCAGACCATTGGTGGCTAATGAAAAAAGCATGAGTCCGGCCACAAGACACAGAAATGTATAAGACAGCAGGGAGTCGCTCAACCTTCCGGATCTCACGTGCGTTGACGTATCAGGCTGCTTTGGGACATCAGGCTCATGCACGAAGGCAGCCGCCAAAGGAAGACCAAGCGTGAGGATCATGGCCCCCAGTATCAGGTAGGCCGCGCGCCACCCGAAGTTGGTAATCAGCCACTGCGCAAACGGGGGAAACACAATCGATCCCATACCTGACCCTGCCATCACAATAGCCAAGGCGCGTCCCCGATTGCGTTCAAACCAGGAACTGATCACTCGCGCATATCCGAGTTGTGTCGTGCCGTTTCCAACAATTCCCATGCAAATAAACACCAGCAAGAGCTGCCAATAATGAGCGGTTAGCAGACCGAGGGAAGCAAAACACAGACCATAGATGGCGACACAGGGCAAGATAACTTTCCGCGCCGGGAACAAATCAAGCAGCCTGCCAATGAACGGCGAACAGAACGCTACCGTTAATGCCGTGAGAGTAAACGCAAATGACACTTGCGAACGCGACCAGCCGAACTCCGTGGTAAGCGGCTTCAGGAAGATGCCGAACGTAAAGATGACAACTGATCCGAAACCAACAAAGCTTCCGCAAAACGCAGCAAGAAGAATCAGCGCCGGATGCACGCGCCTCGTCAGACGAGAATCGTGCTGTCCACTGCTCGAATCGAGAACCGCAGAGCTTTCCATGAAAGTCTCACCGTAACCTTAGAAAATCAGCTTCAGCGCAAGTTGGAGCAACCGTGGAGGTCCCGCCTGCAGAATATGCCCAAACTCAGGTGATTGGAGATCATTTTCCGGCAATCCGAAATTTGGGTGGTTCAGACAATTAAAACACTCTGCCCGAAACTGCAAAAACGTGCCTTCACGAATAGCAAATTTCTTGAAAAGAGAAAAATCAACATTTTGAATTCCAGGTCCCCGGACCACATTACGACCCTCATTCCCAAACTGTCCAGCCTGTGTCACGGGATTCAGCGGCTGGAAAGCTGCGCGGCTGACCCATTGATTCGGCGTGCGCGTTCCGGTATTGGGATCAGCAATCAAGTTAGGGCGGCTCGAGTAAAACCCAGTAATCTCCGGAGCAGTTCCCTGTAGCGAAACATTGGCGCTGTCATAAACCGTAAAAGGAGTTCCCGAGGAAAAAATGGAGATCGTATTGAACTGCCATCCATTGAGGACAGTCGAGACAAACTTCGGCGCCTGACGCCACTGCGGAAGAAGGTAGCTGCCGCTCAAAACAAACCGGTGTGTGGCATCGAATAACGATGGGCCATGCTCGGCCCGCAAGTTGGAAGGGTCTTGCGCCAGATCATTTTCGCCCGCCACCAGGGTCGGCGCAGAACCGGCAATGTTCAGGCTGGAAACATAGTCTAAACTCTTAGACCACCAGTAAGATGCCGTAAAGCTAAGGTTCGCGGTGACTTGGCGCGAAAGCAAAACCTGCAGCGCATGGTATGTGGAACTGGAGTTATCAGCAATCAATCCCACGGAACCAAAAGCGCACGATCCGCTTGGTGAGCAGTCCGCATAGGGCCGCCGCTGATCCGCATTCTGCGCCGTCGCCCCCGGTCCATAAATCGCCGGATTTGCTTCAATAAAACGCGGCAGATGAGTCCCCTTGTTTCCCACGTAGCGCATATCCAGCAAATAACCCTTTCCCAATGCGCGTTCCACCGAGAAATTCCAATTCTGTGAATACGGCGGCAACATGCCTGATTCCACCGTAAGAATCGTAGCGGGACGGACGAATGATTGCGTCACGAAAGGCGGCACCTGTCCGTTGTAAGGATTTGCAAAATTCATACCGGGACCAGGCAATTGAAAAGCCGCCGTCCAGGGCAATGCGCTCGCGGCGGCCTGCAACGGACCGCCAACGCCATTGGTAAAACTGTCATAGAAAATGCCGTAGCCGGCTCGAACGACAGTATGGCCATCACCAGTAGCATCCCAAGCCAAGCCGATACGCGGCATGAATTGGCGGTAACTGACGGGCGCGATGCCATCGGGAACACCAGAATCACCAGGAAAAAGCAAACCAGGGGGCGCATCCGGCCTGACGGTCGATTGCTGACCAGGAGCCCAGGCATTCATGCGGTTACGCACATCGGTGTAAGGCGTGTTCACCTCATACCGCAATCCATAATTCAACGTGAAGCGAGACGTCACGCGCCACTCATCCTGCGCATATCCGGCCGTAATCCATTTCCGCAATCCCCGGTTAAAATCTCCGCCGCCCTGGAAAAATAGTACTGGTTGACCTAGTAAAAAGCTTGCGAAAGAATCGCTCGCCGGGAACGGAGCAAACACAAAAAAGCCATTTGTGGCAATCCCAAGAGTCGCGTTGATTTGTTGCCGGTCCAACTCAGCGCCCAACTTCAAAGTATGCGCGCCGAAGGTCGCCGAAAGCGAGTAAAATCCCTGATAATTATTCTGATAAGTGTTCTGCGGACCGGTAATCGGGTTTCCAATGCTGGAATATCCACTGACAATCAGATAGGGCGGCCCTGCGGATGCGCCCAAAGTGGGCGAATACTGAAATCCAAGATTGCTCGCAGGCGAGTGGTTCTGGGCCTGCGCATAAAGGAATATATTCCGCAGGAAAGCAATTCGCGCTGTTTGTACAACGGACGGCGAAAACAAATGCACCTCTGAAATCGTGGCCGACTGTGTCGTAATATCGTTTGCCACCGGAAACCCAGGAACACCGGACCCATTAATTGGCAATGGGTCCAACGCGTTCAGCGCCGAAGTGGCATAGCGTCCAAACAACTGATCTCCGTTCTTAAAATAGTGATCCAGCCGAACACCACCTTGATCATAATTGTTGGTTTGTATCTGCGTAGAAGAATAAAGCGAAGGCGACAAAGTGCCGAGCGGATAAAGCTTTTGGGCCTGGAGCGCAATAGGATTGAGAAGGGGAGCAGGAATCTGATTACCCGGAAACGGCTGCCCAGTGAACCGGTTAATCAAAAGTTTAGGTTGTCCCGTCGCCGGATCGATCAAACCGGAGAAGTCACCTGTACGTTGAGCCGCAGTGGGCACAATAGCAGCCTGCGTCTTGCCCTGCCGGTTGCGCTGACTCTCATAAAACGCAAAGAAAAAATCACGATTACGGCGAATCGGCCCGCCCACCGTAACGCCAAACTGGTTCTGATGAAGCGGCTCCGTCGTGACGGCAAAAAAGTTCCGAGCATCAAACTTGTTGTTGCGCAAAAACTCATACAAATCGCCATGAAATTCGTTCGTGCCGGACTTCGTCACAACGGTTGTCGTTGCGCCGCTTGTCCGCCCGTACTCGGCTGTCGCATTCGAGGTAAGAATCCGAAATTCACTCACGGCATCTACCGGAGTGCGCAAAGCAAAACCGCCATTCACGCTATCTGTATTGCTCACCCCATCCAGCAAGTAATTGTTTGATTCGGGCCGCTGCCCATTCACCGCATAAGCCTGACCGCTGCGTAAAACACCTCCCGCTTGGTTCAATCCGGCAGTCATCGGAGCCACTCCGGGCTGCAACAAACCAAGTTGCGTAAGGTTACGTCCATTCAAAGGCAAGTCTGTTGCTTGTTGAGAAGACACAACACTGCCAAGCGTGGAGCTATGGTCAACAGTCTCAGAACCAACCCTGACAACGATCTGGTCTCCGGCAATGGCAAGGCCTACGGGCACGCTGACAACACGATTCACATCAATACGGATTCCATCTGCTTCGTAACCGGCAAATCCCTTGGCGCGCACAGCCAGATGGTATTGACCCACCGGCAGATAGGAAAAGTGAAACGATCCGTCGTTATCTGAGAGGAGCCGGGCAAATAACCCCGTTTGCGAGTTAGTAACGATCACTTCCGCGCCTGGCACCCGGGCGGCGGAGGGGTCCGTAATCAGCCCTTCAAGAGTTCCAGTTGGATCTTGCGCGAGCAACGACCCACAAATCACCGCCATCAACAGTAAGTAAAAAAACCGCAAGCTCGTCAGCATTTAGAGAAGTCAAGCGATAGTAGCAAGGAACAAACCTCTTGTCCTCGAACGGAAGATGGACTTCTTTCTCCACCCAAAGGTGGAGAAACGCGCTATCTGCTATAAAAAGCTAAAAGCTTTTTCATGTGGTCTTGCCTTCAGCCCGGAGCCCTTGTATATCCCTTCGCGCTCCTCTGGACACTGATTTTTCCATCGGCCGCGCTCGCCTTATTGCCGCAAGACAAGCTAAGCCAATACGGCCGCCAAACATGGCGAACAGAGAACGGCCTTCCCCAAAACACCGTGCGTGCCATTCTCCAGGATCACGAAGGCTATATCTGGTTCGGCACCGAAGGCGGCTTAGTGCGCTTTGATGGCCTGAAGTTTGTGGTATTTGATGCTGAAAATACACGGGCACTCAGGAGCAATAGCATCACCGGTCTGCTGGAGGACAAAACGGGCACGCTGTGGATTGGCACCACCGAAGGCATCACCAGACTACACAATGCTGAATTTCAAACCTACACCACCGAAGACGGCCTTCCCGCCAATCACATCTGGTCCCTCCATCTCGACCGCGCTGGTGTTATCTGGGTAACTACGCCGGAAGGAACAGCGCATTTTGATCGCAACTATTTCATTCGGGGTACAGCGCCTTCCCAGGCGCTAATAGTTCAAGACAAATCTGGCCGCAGCTGGACAGGTTCCGAACATGGTCTAACGTTCTCGGGGCAAGCATTCGCCAAGACGTACACGACAGAAGATGGTCTTCCATCCAAGAGAATTACAACCCTCTACCCGGATCGGGAAGGAAGTCTATGGGTCGGCACCGATGCTGGTGCGGCTCGCATCATTGATAACACCGTCGAACGCTTCCCCGCAGGCGATCCCCTCTCGCAAAACGCGGTTTTGTCCATATACGAAGACCGCGAAAGCAATATGTGGTTTGGCACCGACTCCAGCGGACTGACAATCCTTCGCAATCAAAGCTTCACAACCTACACGAGCCGGGAAGGAAGCCTTGATAACCAGATCCGTTGTGTTTTGCAAACCCGGAACGGAACAATTTGGATCGGAACAAACGGCGGTGGTTTAAGACAGTTCAAAGACCAACAATTTTCAACTCTCACCACCGCCAATGGTCTCGCCAGCAACATCATTCTTTCACTTGCCGAAGACGCCGCGGGCGCTCTTCTGATCGGCACGCCAGACGGATTGAACCGCCTCCGTAACGGAACGCTCTCACTCACGACATCCGCCGATGGTCTGGCGGAAGACTTTATTCGTTCGGTCTACGCCGATACCAGCGGCTCCCTATGGGTCGGCACGCGACGCGGTCTCTCTCAAATCATCAACAACCACATCACCACCTATACACAAGCCAACGGACTAGGCAGCGACCTGATTGGCGCGATCATTCAGGGCCGCGACAATGATCTCTGGATCGGCACGCTTCACGGACTCACTCGCTTCCGCAACGGGACCTTCACAAATTACACAACGAAAGACGGGCTATCCAGCAGCGTCATCACAGATCTCTACATGGACACCGAAGGAACGCTCTGGATTGGAACACAAGGAGGCGGCCTGGACCGTCTACACGACGGATCGTTCACTACCTTCACGCCGCAGCTTGGAATGCCGGAAACCATCTATGGCGTGAACGAAGATGCTCACGGCAATCTCTGGCTTGCCGCCAAGAACGGGATATTCCGGGTAAATAAGAACGATCTCAATCGCCGTTCCACAAATAAAATCACTGTCGTGCCCTACGGCACAAGCGATGGCCTGCAAGTGAGCGAATGCCTAGGCGGGGGCCACCCAGCTATCTGGAAAGATCAAAGCGGAGCGCTATGGTTTTCTACCGCCAAGGGAGTCGCCGTCCTAAGATCCGGCCGCAACAGGCTCAATCAACTTCCCCCTCCCGTTGCGCTTGAAACTGTTTACGTTGACGACCGCGCTTTGGATCCTGCGCAACTGACCGAAGTCGCGCCCGGCCATTCCCGGCTATCATTCGAATATGCCGGTCTCAGCTTCATTGCGCCGCAAAAGATGCAATTCCGCTACAAGCTCGAAGGATTCGACCGTGATTGGATCAACGCTGGCGCTCGTAGAACCGCTTACTACACCAACATCCCCCCAGGCCATTACCGTTTCCGCGTCCTCGCCAGCAACAACGACGGGCTCTGGAACCAACAGGGAGCATCTTTTGCTCTAGACGTCCACCCTCGCTTCTACCAGACTTGGTGGTTCACATTTTTGCTGCTCCTTGCCGCGGCGCTTCTCGTTTACGCCATGTATTACTGGAGAGTAAAGCAAGTGCAATCCCAATTCAACGCGGTCCTCCAGGAACGCAACCGAATTGCGCGGGAGATTCACGACACGCTCGCGCAAGGATTTGTAGGAGTCTCCGTTCAATTAGAGATCGTCTCACGCTTGCTTGGTTCCTCCGTCGAAGCCGCCAGAGAACATCTGGACCAAGCCCGTACCCAAGTGCGCCAAAGCCTGTCCGACGCCCGAAGATCAATCTGGGAGCTGCGGTCTCAATCACCCGAGCACCAGGATTTTGCCTCTCGCCTGTCAAACGCCGCAAAGCAGACGGCAGCAGCATCATCCGCGGTAGTTCAGCTTCAAGTACACGGCATATATCGTCCTCTAGCAACGGACGTAGAAGACGAACTCTTCCGAATCGCGCAAGAAGCAGTAACCAACGCCGTCCGCCACTCCGGCGCAAAACACATCAACATCGATCTTGCCTTCGATACAAAGAAACTCCGGGTCACTATCGGCGACGACGGTTGCGGATTCAATAATGGCCAAGCCCATTGGTCCGGTCCAAGCGGCCACTTCGGACTCAAAGGGATGCGTGAGCGCGCGCAACAAATCCGTGCGGAACTAGTCGTGAACAGCGAGATCGGTAAAGGCACAAAAGTTTGTGTAGAGGTGCCCGCGAAATGACAAATCCAATACGCATTCTTGTAGCGGAAGATCACCACGTTGTTCGTCAGGGCTTAGTGGCTCTCATTAGAACAGTGGAAGATATGCGGGTAGTAGGCGAGGCTTGTGACGGCAAGCAGGCCGTCGAACTCTTCCGGCAGCATCAGCCTGATGTCACGATCATGGATCTCCGGTTGCCCAATATGACCGGCGTCGAAGCTATCACGGAGATCCGCCGCAATTTTCCCAACGCCAGAATCATCGTCCTAACCACTTATGATGGTGACGAAGACATCTACCGCGCCTTACAAGCGGGAGCCCGTGGCTATCTCTTAAAGGACATGTCCGGCGACGATCTGATGGATGCTATCCGCACGGTCCACGCTGGCCGTTCCCGGATTCCGCCCGCCGTGGCGCAACGTTTAGCCGACCGCCTCGGCGGACCCGATCTGACAACCCGAGAATTGGAAGTCTTAAAACTGATCGTGTCAGGCAAAAGCAATAAGGAGATTGGACGCGACCTGTTCATTTCGGAAGCAACCGTTAAAACTCATATCAACAGCCTTCTCAGCAAACTCGGCGTCAGTGACCGCACGCAAGCCGCAACCACTGCACTTCAGCGCGGCATCGTCCACCTGAATTGAACTCCCATGATCCGCAGCACAACCGCTCTCGTCTTTCTTCTCACCTTATCCTGGAGAGCAGCCACCGAAAACGAACTGCGCGAGATCATTCCCCCGCGCGCCCCTGTCGAAAAAGAACGCATCGAAACCGAATTCCGAACCGCTTCCGCCATCACGGACGGCAAGGGCCAATATGTGGCGGGAGTCGTGCTCATCACTGCTGGTTACTCAGCGGAAGGCAAGTACTCACACTTTTTTCTAACGCAAGTGCCTATAGATATAGATGGCTTATCTCTGAAACCAGGCAAATACGTATTTGGCTGGCATCACAATGAGGACTCCCTGACAGTAAAATTCTATGAGGCGGAAACCGGAAAACCTCTCGGCACTGCTGAAGCCACCCGAAGGAGTCGGGCAGGCCGCATCGAATCCTTTCACATCTACCCGCCCACCGAAAAGTCACTCATCCAGATTGGCCGTTTTGCGCTTCACTACAGGTTTGAACAATGAAACTGCAGCAGGAGATTAAACAGACAAAACCTTTCCGGTCCCTCCAGCAAGAGGCTGCTTTAGCCTTGTTAAAAACGGCGGATCTGGTGCGGCGGCACGTGGCGAAAGTCATTGGACCCCATAATCTAAGCCTCGAACAGTACAACGTCCTACGTATTCTTCGAGGCGCGGGCGACGCTGGAATGGCAACTTTGGAAGTTTCCTCCCGTATGATCGAGCAAACTCCCGCCATCACCCGTCTCCTGGACAAACTGGAAACCAAAAAACTGGTCCGGCGCGAGCGCTGCCCGGAAGATCGCCGTCAGATCCTGTGCCGAATTACCAATGCTGGCCTCCATCTCCTTGCTGGACTGGACGATCAGGAAGAGTCAGCGAACCAAGAAGTGTTTACCCGCCTAAGTGCCGCCGAAGTCAAAAGCTTGATTGCGCATCTGGACCGCATGCGAGAGAAGGAATCCACATGAACATTTGCCACTAAATACCTGACTTGTTATCTATTAACACGTAGTACTCAAGCTCGCCCTACAGGAGATCCAATCATGCCAAATGCAAACATCTTGATTCCGTTTTACTCTCGAAACGGTACGACCGAAAAGTTGGCCTTAGCAGTCGCGGAAGGCGCTCGCGCCGCCGGAGCCGAAGTTCGCTTACGGCGCGTCGCCGACATTGTGTCCGAGGAAATCATGCTCAAAGCTCCGGGCTGGCGCGAAAACAGCGAGCGCATGACCAAAGAACATGGAATTCCCAACGAAGCGGATGCCGAGTGGGCTGATGGAATCATCTTCGGCACACCCACGCGCTTCGGCAATAGCAGCGCGGAATTAAAGGCGTTCATCGATTCCCTAGGCGGCCTGTGGTTTCAAGGCAAGCTGAACGGCAAGGTGGGCAGCGCCTTCTGCTCCACTTCCACCACACATGGCGGAAATGAAAGCACGGTGATTTCACTTTACAACCCGATGTGCCATCTTGGACTTATTCTCGTCCCGCTAGGCTATGCCGATCCAGCTATGTTTCAGGCGGGAACGCCCTATGGCGCTTCTTCCGTTTCCGGCCAAAACAGCACGCCTCCCACGGATCTCGATTTAGCGGTAGCTCGCTATCAGGGCCGTCGTGTTACCGAAGTCGCTGCCGCGCTGCGAAATGCCCGAATTACGGAAACAAAGTAAGACAGCCGATGCTTACAAAATCGCTGCCCCTATCAGAATGAGCCCAACTGCATAGCCAGCCAGCATGGACGCAACCAGCGGTTTTGTGCCTGGAGGAGCGCCCTGAAACTCGCGCCAGATAAAAACGCCCCATAAAGCAGCAACCAGCGTCGCGCCTTGGCCCAGCGCATAAGACACCGCCGGTCCCGCCACTCCCGAAGCAATCACATTTGCGCTCAAAGCCAGCATCCAGATTGCGCCGCCTAAAATCCCTAACAAGTGAAGCTTCGGATTGGCGGCCCGGTACTGCGCAAACGTCGATCCCTGAGAACGCATAAACCAAATGTTCACCAGAAAATTGCTTGCCAACAAACCAAGCGCGAAAAAGAACAAAGCGGTATACGGAGTAAGATATCCCGACTGGATCGCCGCCGTATTGAAGTCAGGCGAAATTGTCCGCATCAATTGCGGATAAAAGAAGCCCATCAGGCAACCGGCAGCGATCGCAAACAAGAGTCCACGAATTGCCTGTGTGCGCCGCTGAGTTCCCAAGCGGCGATTCGCCAGCGCGGAAAAGATCATCGCCACCACTACCAGAACAACGCCCGTAAACAGCAAAGGAGCGTTTCCTTTGGGTGAATGATAGTAGCTCGCTATCGTGCCGATCACCAACGCCAGCCCCACGCCCACTGGAAACGCTACAGCCATGCCCGCCGCGTCAATCGCTACCACTAACAAGATGTTAGCGGCATT
>JBJMGL010000187.1:0-17258 GCA_045807985.1 Bryobacteraceae bacterium | reverse complement strand
CTTACCGGCACATTTACTTTTGTCGTTCATAAAGGCATGATGCTGCGATGGCCCCGCGCGGAAACTCCCCAAAGCTACATCACGATGGGATTCAATGAGGACTTGAATAAGGCGACGGACTTGGCGGCGCGGGAGATGATCGATTTCTTAATGACGGAAAAGCGCCTGAGCCGTGATGAGGCTTATATGCTGACCAGCATCGCCGTAGACCTGGATATCACGCAATTAGTGGACGGCAAAAAGGGCGTACATGCGATTTGTCCTAAAGCGATTTTCAAGGCGACAGGCTCCGCCTCCCTGTTATCTGGCCAGCATTAAGTTTTAGATTGTGAATCCGGCGGTTAACGGGCTTGACGTTTCCGCCTCACGAAGGCGGCGAGAAGCCCAATACCGGCGGCGATGGTGGCGAAGGAGGCGGGCTCTGGAACTGCTGCCGTGGATGTGGATGCGTTGATGTTGTCAAGGGCGAGCAAGTTGCTGCTGGTCAGTGTCAGCCGGTTAAACGTTCCTGAAAAACTAGCGATCCCTTCACCATTGAATCGTCCAGAGGGCAGGGTTGAGGTAAAAGTTGCTGTACCGACGGAAGTTGCGTTTGCGAATGCCGTCAGCGTCAGCGTTCCAGTGCCTCCCGCTGTTCCGAAATTAAACGAGATGCCAGTTAGATCCGAAGAGAAGGAAATAGGGAGAGGACCAGACTCGGTGGAGAGTCCACACGGGATTAGGCCCTGGATTAAAACATTTCCGGACAGAGACTGGAACAGTCCATCGGAAGGACAAACTGACGCCGAGCCGCTGAAGGTCGCTGACAGGCCATTCACAGTATCTGTGAATGGAGTGTGAGTGTTTTGCGCAGTGGATTCAAAATTAAAGATTGCGTCTGCTTTTACGCTTTGTACGCCGGAAAACAATAATGCGAAAGAAATTGCAAAGGGTGAGGCTATACGAGAGAAAGACATAGTCTTCAAAGTGTAAATTGCCCTGAGAGGAATAGCTACTATAACCAGTACTGCTGGTACTAGTGAGCCGACAACCAGCGTTCCCAACCGAGCCCTTCCAGGTGAGGCGGAAATCGTTCAGGGTGCAGGATTTCGGCGAAGATTTGCAGTGATTCGACGAGCCGTGGCCCGGGCCGATTCATGTATTGATTGCCGTCGCAGACGAAGACTTGACCGGCTCTTACCGCTTTCAAATCCTTCCATTCTCTTCGTTTTTCAAGATGGATCATTTCACTTCGCGTGCGTTGGAGATCGAAGCCGCAAGGCAACGCAATGATCACGTCAGGATCAGACTCGACCAGTTGTTCGCAAGTCATCCAGGGCGAGTGTTGACCGGCTATTCCGAACAGGTTTTGGCCGCCTGCTTTCTCGATTAACTCGGGAACCCAGTTGCCGCCGGCCATCAAAGGATCGAGCCATTCAATAGCGGCAACACTCGGACGAGTTTCCGTAGCGGAGGCGCGCTTTTCAATTGCGTTTATTCCTTCTTGCAGTTCGGCAACCAGTTTTTCACCGGCCTCTATTTCCTCGCACTCGTGAGTAATATGCCGGATGCTGGACCAGAGGTCAGCAAGAGCGTAGGGTTCGAGTGGAATGATCTTGGCTGGAACATTGATCTGGCTTGCCAAGGCGAGATGTACGTCGTCAAGACTGACGGCGCAAACTTTGCACTGCGTTTGCGTGATGATGTGAGTCGGTTGAAGCGTCCGGAGCAAATCGGCATTGACTTCATAGATACTCAGCGCCGCAGTCAGCCGCTCTTTTACTAGCTGATCAATTTCCGCGCTGGAGCCTGTGACCGGAATCGTGGGCCGTGTGCAAGCAGGTAAATCCAGGACGCAAGGTGGGTAGTCGCACTCATGCGATCTGCCTACCTGAAACCGGCCCAGACCCAGAGCGTGAATGATTTCGGTTGCGCTCGGCAGCAATGATAAGAGGCGTAAATGGCTCAAGGTTTAGTATGCCGAAGAGGAAGCCCTTTTAGGTTTTGCTCAGGGAATTGGTTGGGTGGGCTTTTCTGTTGGGCTATGGAAGGAAGTTTGTTTGGCGTGGTTACGTGCTGTGGGATTTGGATGCGGAACAACCATTTTCCCTGAGCTAATTTCTTTTACGCACTTCTCTTTTGCATCTGTTGTGCCAAACCAGGAAAAGCTCGGAAATACGGCAGTTTGCTATCAAGCCACAACGTACAAAGCGAATTTTTTACCCAGCCGAGACCCACTACCATGAAGATTCGGAAGTCTAAGTGGTTCTACTTGTATAGCTAGGGCCTGTCCGGCAAGGTAACAGGCAACACGGATGGACGCGATAAACGCCCATCAAGCGCTTCTTTGACGCTGATATTGTTTTGGTCGAGGATGGTGCCGAGAGTTTGGTACAGGGCGACGCGGGCATTGCTGTAGGCAACGAGCGAAGCCACTTCGTTCGACTGCGCTACCGTCAAATCGCGCTGCTGCGTGACAACATTGAAGGTAGTCGATACGCCTAGTGAGAATTTTTTCTGCTCGGCGTCGAGAAGCTGTTGCGAGAGAACGCGGTTTTTGACGGCAGCCTGATAGCGCACGCGAGCTTGCTGCAAGCCGATGACCTGATTCGAAACATCGACGGCGATCTGGTTCGTGCTTCTTTGGTTTTGTAGTTCGACCTGACGCAGACTGAGCTTGTCGATGTTATTGTCGGCTTGCGCTGACCGGTTGCGAATCGTGGCATTAAAAAAGACCCCGGCACGCTCGCTGGGGAAGTTGCGCCGGAACACCTGCCCCAGAGCCGTTCCAATATTGCCGACGAAAATAGGAGGAGGAAATTCGCACAGAGTATTAGGAGCGTCAGGACATGGAACGAGCCCTGGAGGTAGAGAGCCGCCAGAGCCTGTGATCTGGCCCGGATCTCTCTGTATCTGGACAGGACTTGGCACGCCGCTTAAGCCCTGGTTGGTGGCGCTGGCAAATCCCGCCAACTGTGGCCGAACGGCATTGGCTGTGCCAAGATTCGAGATCTGCGTGTTAGCGAAATTGACCTTTTGAGTAGCAATATCGGTTCTGTTCGCCAGAGCTGTGGCAATCAATTCCTGCGCGGGCGGTAAATTATCCTGGGCAGGCACTTCGATGCGATCCAACGGAATAATTTCGACATTGGCCAATAGCGGATCAGCCAGGCCATTCCGACTCAAGACGTTTTTCAATTGAATCTGCTGCTGTGCCAGCGTGGTTTGGGATACGATTAAGTCCTGCTGGCTGGATGCAACTTGTGCTTCGGCGGTGGTCACATCGAGCGGAGCCATTGCGCCTAACTGAACTTGCTTTTGGTTGTTCTCATAGAATTGCTGGGCCACCGTTAAAGCAGTCTGTTTTGCTCTCACATCCTGGTAATCAGCAACTAAGCCGTAATAAAGATTCAGCACATTCCCGACAATGCTGATTACTTCCGCTTTAAACGTGGTGTCGGACAACTTGAGGTTGGCCTTCGCTACTGTGATGTTCCGGCTGTTCAGTGCTACCCCGAATCCTTGCAGGAAATTATGCTGTACCGACAGCTGCATGCTAACGCCGTTGTTCGGGTTTACAAGCTCGATCGGAGTGTTTTCTTTCAAATAGGTATCATTGAAGTTCAGTCTGACCTGACCTCCTGAAATGAAACCTTGCTGAATCGATACCGAGTAGTTTCGGGTATCTGCAATCAGGCTCGCGACCTGGCTCTGTGTCGCGTTTGCCTGCGGAACAGTCTGGTGCGTATAGGTCTGCACATCTTGAAATATAGGATCCAGAACTGGTGTGACAGGGCCGATCTGGGTCACTGTCGTGTTGGCGATTCCAGTGGATTGGCCGGTGCCCCCGGTGCTGACGCCGGCGGCTGACTGGCTGCCGGCAATACCCTGCCCGCTCTGCACCGAGCCGACCTGCGACCGGGCGCTCGGAACACCCGCCAGTGCTCCACCCGCTTCGAGACGTCTTACCTGAGACGCCAGAATTAACGGATTGTACCTTGCTGACTCGATATCAATATTGTTCTCCAGAGCGAGCGCAATCGCGTCCTGCGCTGTCAGATACAGCTTGCCGGCGCGCACGAGATCGCGAAGGCGCGGCGAGTTCGACAAACGGGTCGGAGGAATATACTCGGCTATGTATGGGCGCCAGAGGACAAACTGCTGTGGCCTTTGTGGAGCTATGAATGCCTGTTGCGCCCATAAGGGCAGTCCGGCGCTTGTCAGACACAAAAGGCAGGCAAGAGATCGTCGAAAGGCAGTGAACGTCATGTGCATGTGCATGATCCTCATTGCTTCTGCTCCGGTTGGGGCTCAGGCAGTTTTGCTGGCAGGACGGAAGGACGACCGACGTGCCCGGATAATGCTTCCGTGATGGAAATGTTATTTACTTCCAAGGTGGTGCCCATGGCCTGATCGAAAGAGATCTGAGCATGGCTAAAGTTAGCCAACGACTGTGTTTCATTGCTTTCGGCGGTAGCCAGCGCCTGCTGATCCTGCACCACCTGAAACACGGTTGACGCGCCCAGCGTGTACTTTTTCCGATCGGCTTCGAGCGTCTGCTGCTGCAGGATGCGCGCTTTCACGGCAGCGTCATAACGGGCGCGAGCCTGTTGCAAACCAATAACAGCATTCTGCACATCGACCCGCACCTGGTTCGCGGATCTTTGCAGGGCCAATTCCGATTGCCGAAGCTCCAGCGTGCTGGTTGTGTAGTCCGACTGCGCGGCGCGATTGCGAAGAAACACATTGAGCGCGAAACCGGCCGAATAGTTCGGATAATTGCGCCGGAAAATCTGGCCCAGCAGATCTCCATATGAGCCGACAAAACCAGGGTATGCGCCGCCTGCTCCCGGCAAAAAGTTAGGGCTTCCGGCTAAACCGTTGTTGGTCAGCTCCACAAACCCGCTCAGAGTTGGCCTCAATGAACTTTTAATGGCAACCAGGTTGATCTTGTTGCTTTCGATGTTGACTTTGTTCTGCGCGATGTCCACGCGGTTTTCCAGAGCTTGCGCGACAAGCTGCTCGATCGGCTTCTGCTGATCATTGCCTGGAACCTTGAAAGTGTCGAGCGGAATCACATGCACATCCGCTAGTTCGGGGCTGGCTACGCCATTCCGGCTCAGCGCATTCTTCAAGACTGTTTCCTGTTGCAGCAGATTTGTTTGCGAAACGAGCAGATCCTGCTGGCTAGAGTAAACCTGCGCTTCGGCGCGAGTCACTTCAATGGGAGCCAGAGTTCCAATCTCTACCTGCCGTTTGTTGTCGTTGTAGAGCGATTGCGCGGTTGCCAATTCATTACGGCGCGCTCGGAGATCCTGATTGAAGCTCACCAAATCCCAATAGAGATTCAACACTGCTGAAACCGTGGTGATGACCTGCTGCTTAAATTGCAGATCCGAAACTTTCTCATTGTTCTTGGCCACCCGGATGTTGCGATTGTTCACGGCGACCCCGAAACCCTGGAGAAAGTTCTGCTGTATTATCAAGTCCAGAAACCCTGAATTATAAGGGTTTACAGCGTATCGATTGCTGTTGTACCTGTTTCGCGTGCTGCCATAGGTCAAGGTGGCGCTGGTGCCTGTAGCCCAGTTTTGCGCGTAAGAACTCTGGTAGGAACGGCTGTCATTCACAAGAGCTGCATTGCCCGTCAGAACGGTATTGCTAAAGGGACTCGTGCTATGTCCGAAATTCGCGTTAAAGGTGACGGTCGGATCGAAAGTGATGGGGCTCGGGCCGAGCTGTGTCAGAATGCCGCCCTGGGATGTAACGGCCGATCCGGTGGCAGTACCGCCACCTGCATTCAGGCTGACACCGGTCAAGCTGACGCTTTGCGGCCCTTGCGCTACTCCCACCCCCACAGTCCGCAACAGGTTGCCGCCCTGCGCGCGTTGAGTGACCTGCCGGTAGAGCAGCGGACCATAGCGCTGAATTTCGATATCCAAGTTGTTCTCCAGCGCCAGAGCGATAACGTCTTGCGCGGACAGATATAAGTTGCCTGCTCTAACTAAGGATTGCAGCCGGTCGGTGTTGGTCAGATTGATAGTTGGAACGGTCCGTTGCTGATAGGGACGCGTGAGCCAACCCAGGCCGCCTTGCGGAGGATCAATCCGAACGGCGTTTTGCGCGGGAACGGAAGTAGCGAAAACCAATAAACTGCACAGCAGACAGAGAGGTGCTTTGAGTCGTCTCATCAACATGCCTAAATCCTTATGTACAAGCAGAGCCCGATAGACGAGTTGCTTCTAGTGCTTTCGTTGTAAACCGAAGCCCTTGATTCCAAATACTTGCTCGTCTCATACGAGAACGAGGCAGGAGCAATGGGAGTTCCCAAATTCGTTTCGGTGATCTCTCATGGTAACGCAGCAAACATCCTCGTCCTTGTGCCTGAGAAGCTCAACTGAGTCATGGGAACTAAATTAAAAAGCAAGTTAGCTTCCAACTTTCTGCTGCCGATGAGGGCTTATTTGCTTTGGGTTATGGTGTGCGGGGCTGAGAGACCAGGGATTTGCTGTCCGGTTATGGGAAAAGGTGGAGATGAAGTTGGGACAGTTATGAAAACCACCCGCTTGTTATCCTTGCGGCTGTGACGCCGTCTCCCGTTCTCGAACTCTTCCTAGCAACTGGCGCTTATCTGCAAGGGCATTTCCGGTTGACGAGCGGACTGCATAGCAGTGAGTACCTGCAGTGCGCCAAGGTGCTGGCTTTCCCGGATTATGCGGAGTTTCTCGGGCAGGAGCTAGCGAAGAAATTGCTCGCTGCCTCTGGCGTGCAAGTCGTGGTGTCACCGGCTATCGGGGGGATTGTGATTGGACATGAAGTAGCTCGCGCCTTAAGAGTGCGTTCGTTGTTTGCGGAACGTGACGGCTCCACAAAGGAGATGACGCTGCGCCGGGGTTTCGAGATCAAGAGCGGCGAGTGTGCTGTGGTGATTGAAGATGTGATTACTACTGGCGGCAGCACAAAGGAAGTGATCCGGCTGCTGCAGGGATTGGGCGCTGAGGTCCTGGCGGCTGGGTCCATTATTGACCGGAGCGGAGGCGCGGCGGATGTGGGATTGCCTCGGGTAGCGTTGGAAACATTAAACGCAACAACATATAACCCGGAGGCGTGCCCACTCTGCCAACAAAGCATACCCTTTGTGAAGCCGGGCTCCAGGCCGACGTAGATGCGCCGATTGCGATTCGAGGTCGCGTATGATGGCACGGATTTCCATGGGTGGCAGGTGCAGCCGGGATTGCCTACCATTCAAGGCACGCTTGAAGAAGTCATTGGCAGCATTGAAGGCAAACCGGTAGACGTGATTGGCTCGGGGCGGACGGATGCCGGAATTCATGCTTTTGCGCAAGTTGCCGCCGTGACGCTTGAGAATCCAATACCAGCTGATAATTTCCGTCGGGCGGTGAACCGGCTTTTGCCGCGATCGATTCGGATCAGCGCTGTTTCTGAAGCGGCGTTGGATTTTCACCCGCGATTCGATGCGCTCCGCAAGCAGTATGAATACCGGATCTTTCGTGAGGAGGTCTGCCCGCCGTTTGAGCGGCATTATGTTTATTATCATCCGTATCCTTTGCACGAGAGGGCGATGATGGAAGCTGCGCCGTTGTTGGAGGGTGAACATGACTTTACCGCGTTTGCGGCGACGGACGGGAGTGATGCTCCGGCGCGGTCGCGGGTGCGGCGGATTTTTCAATCCTCGCTGACCCGAGGCGGAAACTTATTGATCTACCGCGTGACTGGTTCGGGTTTTTTGAAGCATATGGTGCGGAATATGGTGGGCGTTCTGCTGGAGGTGGGGAAAGGGAATCTTCAGAGCCGTGAGGTTCTGGCTCGGCTGCAACCCTATTGCGGCATCCGGCCAGGGCCAACGGCGCCGGCGAGCGGTTTGTTTCTCGTATCGGTGGAATATGGTGAGGCTTGATTGTTCACGAAAGTTTTAGTTGCGAATCGCGGCGAGATTGCCGTGCGCGTGATCCGGGCGCTGCGTGAGATGGGAATTGCGAGCGTGGCTGTTTTTTCCGAGGTTGATCGTGCGGGGTTCCCCGTGCAGATGGCGGATGAGGCGGTTTGCATTGGGCCTGCGCCTTCTTCGCAGAGTTATTTGGTGATTGAGCGAATTTTGGAGGCGGCACGGAAAACAGGCGCTCAGGCAATTCATCCGGGTTATGGATTTCTCAGCGAGAACCCTGCATTTGCGAAGGCTTGCACGGAGGCTGGCCTTAAATTTATCGGGCCATCGTGGCAGGCCATCGAGAAGATGGGATCAAAAACGGGGGCGCGGCGCGTGGCGCTGGACGTGGGCGCTCCGGTGGTGCCGGGAACGGAGCAGGCGATTCGCGACGCTGCCGAAGCGCGGACGATTGCCGCCGCGATTGGATACCCGGTTCTGCTGAAAGCGTCCGCTGGCGGGGGCGGGAAGGGAATGCGGGCCGTAAACAACGAGAGCGAGTTGGAATCGGCTGTTCGTGACGCTTCCGACGAAGCCCAACGCGCGTTTGGTTCGGGCGAGGTCTACCTGGAAAAGTTGATTGAGCATCCCCGACATATTGAGGTGCAGGTGCTTGGTGATGAGTACGGCCATTTGATTCACTTGGGCGAACGCGAGTGTTCGATTCAGCGGCGGCATCAGAAGGTGGTGGAAGAGTGCCCGTCTCCGTTGAGCCGTACGATTTCCGATTTGCGGCGAGAGATGGGAGAGGCGGCTTTGAAGATTGCCCGGGCGGTGAATTATTCTAATGCCGGGACGCTTGAGTTTCTGGCTGATCAGTCGGGACGGTTCTATTTTCTGGAGATGAATACCCGTTTGCAGGTAGAGCATCCGGTGACGGAGTGGGTGACGGGTGTTGATCTGGTTCGCTGGCAGATTGCTATCGCGGCGGGCGAGAGGCTGGCGATTCAACAAGAAGATGTCCGGTGGCAGGGATGCTCGATGGAGTGCCGAATTTATGCGGAAGATCCGGATAACAACTTTTTTCCGAGTCCGGGAAAGCTGACGCAGTATGTTGAGCCCGCAGGTCCGGGTGTGCGAGTGGATGGCGGCGTTTATAGCGGGTGGACGGTTCCCCTCGAGTATGATCCGCTGTTGGCGAAGTTGTCTGTATGGGGTCCGACGCGGGAGATCGCGATTGAGCGGATGCGGCGGGCGCTTTGGGAGTATCGGGTGCTTGGGATAACGACCAATGTGCGGATGTTCCAGCAGCTCATGGCGGATTCCCGTTTCCGGGCCGGGGATCTCGATACGGGATTTCTGCAACGATTCATGGAGCAGGGGGCGGAAGCGGAGATGGACTCCATGGCGCTTACGGCGGCGGTTTTGGCGACAACGGTCTTTGGGGGGCGAGGAAACGGGGTAAAAGCAACGGATGCAAAAACGGCTAGTGTCTGGCAGGCGCAAGGCCGGAGAGGGCTGCTTCGTTGAAGTTCAGGGTTGAGGTGGACGGCGAGACCCGCGAGCTTCAGTTGCAGCCACAGGGGAACGATTCCGATTACAGTTATGTTTTGGAGGGAACCGAAGGCCCATCGGGACCCGCTTCGGTTATTGAGATTCGTCCAGGCGTTTTTTCGGTCCTGCTTGGCATGCGGAGTTTTACTGTTTACCTGTCGAAGGACCGGGAACGCGTTGAGGCGTCCGTAGAGAATGCGCGGCATTGGGTCCTTGTTTCCGACGCGAGGGACCGGCGCACGGGAACAAAGACGAATGCCGCGAGCGGTCCCATGGAAGTCCGGTCCCAAATGCCGGGGAAGATCATCAAAGTTTTAGTGACGCCGGGTTCCGCTGTGACGGCTGGTCAAGGGTTGCTGGTGGTGGAAGCGATGAAGATGCAGAACGAGATAAAGTCGCCGAAAGATGGCGTTGTGGCGAGAATACAAGGGTGCGAAGGCGCTACGGTGGTCGCGGGTGAAACGCTGGTTGTGATTGAGTAGCCAAGCCCTTTTGCTGTAGCGCAAGGGAAGAACAGAAGCAGAATGCCAAAACCAGATTGCAGGATATGTGGCGGTACGGGTTGGGTAATTTCCGAGAAGGACGGGATCTCCTCGGCTGACCGGTGCCCGTGCGTCGCGGAGACACAGCTAGAAAAAGCAGAACACAACGCGCATATTCCCCCCAATTTCCGGAATGCTTCGTTTGAGACCTTTTTTCTTCCGCAGGATAATCCCACGGCCCAGCGCGGTTTGGCTGATGTGATGTTGGCGGTTTCGGCCTATACCCGCCAGTTTCCGAATAATGCCAAACCGGGCTTGTTGCTGATTGGCGCTCCCGGGACGGGTAAGACTCATTTAGCGGTGGCGGCTCTGCGGCTGCTGTTGGCACGAGGGCATGAGGGCATTTTTTACGATTATCAGAATCTGCTGGATCGAATCCGGTCGGCTTATGATCAGGCGCTGGGAACCAGTAATCGTGAAGCTTACCGGAGTGCGCTCGAAAGCGAGATTTTGCTGCTGGACGACTTAGGGGCGCATCGGGTGACGGATTGGGTGGAAGATACCGTGACGGCGATTGTGACCCATCGTTATAACTATCGGAAGCCGCTGATTGCGACGACGAACCTGGCTGATCCGGACGCGGGAGGATCGCTGCTGGAGAAGTCGTCGTTGTCCGGGGGGCATGGATTCCGCACGACTTTAGAGGAGCGGATCGGGGAAAGGGCGCGGTCCCGCTTATTTGAGATGTGCCGGGTGATCCGGATGCCGAATGTGAACGATTACCGGATTAAGCCGCACAAGGTAAGTTGAAAGAGAGTAACTGATCGGGCGCTCTTACCTGTTGCAGCCCTGACGAGATCAACCAGTTTTACACCCAGTTCTTGTGGTTGTGGGAGGCTCATTAAGGCGACCAATTTTAGTGATTAATTGGCGCTCTGTATAAATAACAAGTCTCCCGGTAAACCGTTAGAGCATCTTGCCCGTTAAAGGAGAACTTCAATATTCTGGCTGTGATGAATTAAAACGCTATAAACAGATTTACGCCTTTGCGGCGGCGGTACTGAAGCTGGATACGGCGGATTGTTCATCCTCGAAGATGGCAAAGATGGTATGCAACTTGGTAATTTGCATCAAGTCCTTCATCTTGCCTTGCAAGTTCAGCAGCTTTACCGAACCGCCTTGGTTGGTAGCTGTGGTGTAGGCGCCTACCAATTCGCCCAGGCCGGCGCTGTCTACGTAGCTGACGCCACCCATATTCAGAAGAATGTTCTTGTGTCCCTGGGCGAGCAGGGAACTTAGCTCGTCTCTTAAGATTCCGGTGTTTTCACCAAGAGTGATCTTTCCGTGTAGATCCAAGATTGCCACATTACCAACATTTCGTGTCTTTGCCGTGAGTGCCATGGTAGCTCCTGTGCCTTAACTAGGCTTTCAATCGTGCGGGTTTTATTCTAACGCACAAATATACAGCATGCCTGCAAGGGCGCAGGCGAAAGCAGTATATCAGCCGTTAGACTAACAAGATGAAGCTGGGGATTGATTTCGGGACGAACCGAATTGTGATTGCGGCGGCGGACCGCGGTAACTATCCGCTCTCTTCGTTTGAGCTTCCGGATGGTTCCACTGCTGATTGGTATCCCTCGCTGGTCGCTTTACGCGATGGCGAACGGCGTTATGGGTGGGATGCTTGGGACACGCAGGCAGATCCATCGTGGACGGTGGTTCGCTCGATCAAGCGGCTGCTGGAGGATGCCGGGCCGCGCACAATCCTTGACTTAGGCGCGCAGAAGGCGCCTTTGACGGAACTGCTGACGGGGTTGACCCAAGCTTTAGCAGCCAGCTTGCGCGAGAAATCGACATTGCCGCTTTCCGCGGGAGAGAGTCTCGAAATTGTGCTAGGCGTTCCGGCGAATGCCAATACTAATCAGCGCTTTCTTACGGCAGAGGCTTTTCGCTCGGCGGGTTTTCATGTACACGGTGTTTTGAATGAGCCAAGTGCAGCCAGCATCGAGTTTGGGCACCGCCAGCGACAGACGAAAGCGCGGGGTGAAACGATCCTGGTGTACGACTTGGGCGGCGGGACGTTTGATGCTTCGCTGGTGACGCTCGATGAAAAGGTTCATCATGTAATTGCGTCGGAGGGCATTTCGACGATTGGCGGCGATGATTTCGATCAGATTCTTGCCGACCTTGCGCTGGAAGCGGCGCGTATTGACCCAGCGCAACGGGATGCGCTTTCGGCGGGAGCTTGGTTCCGCTTGCTGGATGAATGCCGTACGAAAAAGGAAACAGTTCACCCGAATACGCGGCGGCTTTCGATTGATTTAGAAGTTGCTAACCCGGAGTGGACGAGTGTTACTGTGCCGATCTCTGCCTTCTATGAGAAGGCCAAGCCGTTAGTGGAAGAAACTCTTAGCGCCGTCGAGGATTTGTTGGCGAAAATCGGGAACTCGCAGATTGAGGCGCTTTATATTACGGGTGGAGGAAGTGAGCTTCCCCTGGTAGCGCGAGTGTTGCGTGAGCGTTTTGGAAGGCGGGTGCGCCGGTCTGCTTATACCCGGTCGGCCACGGCGATTGGACTTGCTATTCAGGCGGATCAACCGGGAGTGTATCGGCTTTCCGAGCGTCTGTCCCGATATTTTGGCGTTTGGCGGGAAGCTGATTTTGGCTCCCGAATCGTGTTTGATCCGTTATTTGAAAAGGGTTTGAGCCTGCCTGTGCCGGGTGAACCTCCTCTGCATCGGCAACGGTTTTATTCGCCGGCTCATAACATTGGTCATTTCCGATATCTGGAGTGCAGCCATCGCGCGGCGGATGGAAGTCCTAGCGGTGATGTGACTTTTTGGGATGAGATCCGATTTCCATTTGATCCGGCGCTGAAAGAGGCCGTGGATCTCAGTGTAGTGCCAGTGAATTATCGGGATTACAGCGGGCAGCGAATAGAGGAGCTTTATGAGTGCGACCCGGGAGGCTCGATCTCCGTGACAATCGCCAATTTATCTGATAATTACTCGCGGAAGTTTCAACTGGGCCACTGGTCCCAGCGCGAAGCATCGCTGAAACCGGGAAGACGCAGGCAGAAAACTGGAAGCGCGGCTGGTTAGGTTTGTGACGGTAACTCGTTTTCATCTCTTACCTGGACAATAATATGCTTTGAATTCTTACCGTAGTTGGCATCAGTTCTGAAAAGCGGGAAAATTGTTATAGGTAGAAGCTTGTTAAGATTTCCCATTCCGGTGAGCCGGGTTGTCACTGTTCTATTTTTCTGCGGCCTGGCCCGTGCGGAAAGTGCCGCGGATTGGACCGTAGCAGCCAGCACGCATTTTCGGGTGTATTCTCAGGCGGGAGAGCAGCCTGCTCGAAGCACGCTGCAATGGTTTGAGCAGCTCCGCGCTTTTTTTCAGCGGACCGGATTTGCGCTGGATAGCCGCCCGCCGGTGCGCATAATTGGATTCCGTGCCCAAAAGGATTACGAACAGTATCGATTACGCCCGGCAGCGGATGCCTACTATGTTGGCACCGAGAGCAGCGATTGTATTGTTGTGCCGAGCCTCCAGGCGAATCAGGCCGGTGTTGCCGCGCATGAATACGCGCATTTGGCGCTGCACGCCAATGGCATTGAACTTCCTGCCTGGCTGAGCGAAGGATTGGCAGAGTACTTCTCCACACTCCAGATTAGTGAGCGGAACACCAAGCTGGGCGGCGATCTGCCGATGCGCTCCCAAACACTGCAACATAGCGCTTGGATACCGTTGCCTCAATTGCTTGCAGCTACGAATGATTCGCGAGCCGCGGAAAAACGGGCGGATGCGGGCTTATTTTATGCGCAGAGCTGGGCGCTGACGGAGATGCTGATCCTTTCGCCAGCGTACAAGACGCGCTTTCCCCAACTTCTTTCGGAGCTTTCGGCTAACGCTTCCCGAGCGGACGCGCTCACGGCAGTTTATGGCAAACCCCTGGACGCGATCACGAGAGATGTGCATCAATGGACGAATGGCGGAAGAATACCGGCTGCTGTTCTGCCGCCGATCCCCACCGATCATGCGCCCGTTCGCCTCTCGAAATTGACTCTGCGGGAGTCGCGCCTTCTTGTGGCGGAACTGTTGTTTGATATAGGAGATTTGAACCGGGCGGAAGGGGCCTACCGGACAGTGTTGCGGGAATCACCAGATAGCGCGGAGGCGGATGGAGCGCTTGGCAATATTGCGCTGCGCCGAGGAGATCGCGAAGGCGCGCGCCATTATTGGGAACTGGCGATTCAGCACGGGATCAACGATGCGAATTTGTGCTACCGGTATGCGCTGCTGGCCGAAGAGATGGGACTGTCCCAAAACGAGGCTAGGACCGCGCTGGAGCGGGCGCTAACGCTGCACCCCGAATTCGATGATGCGCGATATAAATTAGCGCTGATGAACAACAATAACGGTAATTATGCGGCTGCGCTCGGTCAGTTGCTTGGCATGACGCATGTAAAACCCGCCCGCGCTTACGCCTACTGGTCGGCGATCGCGTATGCGTATGATCAGTTGGGAGAGCGGGAGAAGACTAAGATTGCCGCCACAAAGGCGATGCAGTATGCAGTGACACGAGCCGAGCGGGACCGTGCCGCTCAACTCTTATATTTTGCCGAGACGGATTTAACGATTCAGGCCTCTCGCGATGCGAATGGAAATCTACAATTTGTGACGACGCGAGTTAAGCATGGTTCCGAGCATAGAAATCCCTTTATCGAGCCTGAAGATCAGATTGTTCGAATGCATGGCCAATTGACGAGAGTTGATTGCGCGAATAACACCATGACGGGTATTGGCGTCGATACAGACAAGGCGTCGTTAACACTAGCCATTGCAGATCCGAATCACGTGCTGATGCGGAATGCTCCGCAAGAATTTACCTGCGGTCCCCAGAGTCCAACTCCCGTGATGGTGGAGTATGCGGCGGCAAAACCTGGAAACAGCAGTCATGGACTGCTACGAGGCATGGAATTTGAGAAAACAGGAACGGATTCGAGGTAAACCGTTAGCTTGGTTTATTGCCGCGGCTGACGATGATAGTAGTCATCGTGGTAATGGGATCCGTTGCGGTCATAGCCGTTGTCACGACCATAGTTGCCGGTTCCCAATTGGAAAGGCTGTTCCAGGCGAAACGTCAGAACGGATTCCGCCGGTACGCGCACAGTCTTACCGCGTGTCAGGACTTGAGTACCCGCTCCGGCTCCCGCACCAGCAGCCGCGCCAATCGCGGCACCCTTCCCTCCGCCCGCAATTGCGCCGACAATCGCCCCCAGAGCCGCACCGCCTCCGACGAATTCACCAGTTCGCTTGTTCTTGCCTAAACCAGCATTACGTGATTTGTCATAGGCCTCGGCGGCTACCATGTAACGACGGCCATTGAGAGTAACTGATTCCAGATCCACGGACAAATCGTTATTACTCACGTTATTAACGATCAGTTCCGCGTTAGCGCCTCGCGGAATGATTACTGCTCCATTCTGTGCCGTAACATCCCGTTCTATAGTGCCGGTGTATACTCGACCGTCAGCGCGATCCTGAGCGTTAATTTCCTGGCTAGTCCGTACCCGGATCTGAGTACCAGCAGGTATGGTGTCCAACTGATTGTTGTTGGGATAGTTCTGGGCCGATGCGGAAACAACTAAGCCAAGAGAAAGCGTGATAGCAGAAGCAATGCGAACCATATCGGTATCCTTCACTTGGCTGCAAGCATTTTGAATGCCGAAGGGAGGTTATTGGGCAAATATTTGGGAGTGCTTATAGTTACAGCTTCCTATGAAAAGCACGCACCCTGGAAGTTTTTACTTTATTCTTTGTTCCTCCCGTAGACAATTTCTCCCATCAGGATTGCGCTATAGAGTTGCCGCGGAACTTAGGGGATTTCAGAATGTTCAACACTCACATTAAGGTCGATGTTCAACAGCATGTCCTAGTAGATCCGGTACTGACGCCGGGACAAAACACGCAGAAGATCACGGTGAGCGATGAACCGCCCGCCTTGCAAACATATGACGCTTCGGTGGGGCAAGTAACGTCTGGATTTAAGTGTTCCCCATCACGGAACGGAGCCATGTTGAATTTCGCTCGGAGTTTTTCAATCTGACGCACACGCCGAATTTTGCCGCGCCAGCATATCTTGATTACACGAACCCGACCCTCCTGAAATCTGATTCTCTGTGAGCCAATGGTGTAGGCGGAGCGTTACGGTATTGCGCTTTCCAAGAGTACGACAGCAGCGGCCACTAGCGTGTATCGATATGTCATATGCTGAACAGGTTGAAGATCTCTATAGGAGAATATACGATGAGTCAGCAGAGCACAGCGCCAACCGAATCCTCCGCGGGGTCGCGGCGAGACTTTCTCAGAACTACTACCGCCAGCAGCCTGTTGTTGGTTTCCTCGCAGACGGCATTCACCTATCAAGCCAACTCGACTGTGGAACTTGGGCTTTTGGGATGCGGGTCGCGCGGCAATTGGATCGCTCCTTTTTTTGTCGAGTATGCCGGGGCCCGTTTTGTGGCGGCGGCTGATGTGATCCGCACGCATCTCGATACCACGGTCTCTGCATTAAAGGTTGATTCCAAGAGGGCCTATTACGGGGGGGATGCTTACCGGCAGATGGCTGAATCAAAGTTGGATGCTGTCGTGATCGAGACGCCACCCTATTTTCATCCAGAGCATGCCAGAGCCGCCGTGGAGGCGGGCAAGCATGTGTATCTGGCTAAACCGGTGGCGGTCGATGTTCCGGGCTGCCGAGGCATCCTCGAAAGCGCGGCCAAAGCGAATGGCAAGTTGAGTTTTTTAGTCGATTTTCAAACCCGCGCGCGCCCGGTTTTCCAGGAAGCGGCGGAGCGCGTTCATCGCGGTGATATTGGGAAAGTGCCGTTTGCCCAGGTTTATTACTATGCGGGCCGTCCGTTTGCCGACAAATCACAACCCGGCATGGATGAGGGGCAAGCCCGCGTCATGAACTTCTACATGGATCGCATTCTGGGCGGGGATATCATCGTGGAACAAAACATTCACGTCATTGACGTTGGGAATTGGTTCTTAGGAGCGCATCCGGTGCAGGCTTCAGGAACCGGCGGCCGCTCGGACTGGGCAGGAACGAAATACAACACCGGAGACGCTTACGATCATTTTGCCGTCACGTATTGGTATCCCAACAACGTCCATGCGAGCTTCAGTTCCAACCAACTCACGCCTGCCTATTCGGATTTGTGTGTCCGGTGCTTTGGTCATGAGGGCTGTGCTGACCTCCACTACGGCGGGCTGGTGCGCATCACGGGAAAGAATGAGTGGACCGGCACCGAAAAAGATCCCACCTTCAAGGAAGGAGCCGTCTCGAAT